>JAZRRC010000122.1:0-3989 GCA_045650355.1 Candidatus Avispirillum sp.
AATATTTGAACTTCATTTTAAGGAGCCACCTTCCCCCAATCTGTGGGGGAAGGACTAACTTAGGTCAACGCCTCGTGCGTTGACAGAGCGGGCACGGATGTTTTAAGTTTTGGACTTCTTCACGCCCGCGAGGGGAAGGACTTGGCGCGAATCGCCTTTTTACTGTCTAAACTTTAGTTTGCAACAGACCGATAAACACGAATTTAGCATTAAAATAAAGAAATCCGCACGTCGGCGGATTTCTTCCATAATTTTTCATTCTTCATTCTTCATTATTCATTCTTCATTACTTTATGTCCTCAACCACCTTCGCGGGAGGGTTATCCAGCTCCTCGGGGTTTCTGATGAGGTATTTCATGGCCTTCAAAGCAGATGCATAATAGAATCCGTCGCAGATTCGCTCGTCAAGGGCAAAGGATATATCTATGTACTGCTCCTTCGTTGCTGTGCCGTCTGCATCCAGCTTGAATTCTCTCTTTTTTGCGCCAAATGCAATAAATACAGGGCATGTTCCGAAATTATACAGATGATGATAAATGGGAGGAATTCCCAGAGAGCCCATGGAGGTTATGAACATGGAGCAATGGAAGGGGCTGACTCCCTCAAGAAATTTGGGCAGGAGGCCGAAATAATCAAGACCTCTGATAAAGCCGATAAAGCCGTTAAGCAAAAACGCAGGTACGTAGCTGAGGATTCCCGCAGTCTTATCAAAATCTCCTCCGGGAGCCTCGCGATATGAGGTTACCGCCTCATTCATTTTATTATAAACGTCCTCCAGGGTAGCATCAGGCTCGAAGATTACCTTTACAACAGTATCGGGAGACTCAAGAGTCATCTCCTTTTTGATTGTGAGAGATATCTCAATAGAGCGGCGGGTCCAGATTCGCTGACCTCTTATAAATCTGTTAAGAGCAGGACGCTGGGAAACAAGGCGGATATATGCCGCAATGATAACGTGCATCGCCGTCAGGTTTGTAAGGCCCTCCTGTCTCTTCTTTTTCATATATTTTTCAAGGTTATTAACGCTGAATCTGTCTGTCATAAGATTCATTGAGCCGATACGGTCAACCATGATAAACGGTGTTATTGCCTGCATAGCGGGCACCGTACGGACTCTGCGCTTATCCTTTACTTTTTTCTTTTTATTTTTTACTTTCTTCTCGGAATCCTTCATAAAAATCTCCATTCTGTCGTAAAAAATCAAATACTGTCTTATATTAACATAAATGGTTCACTTTGTAAACTATTTATGTTAAATTTATTAATTTTCTGCCATAATCCATCCATATTCATTCTCAGCCACTCCCTTTTGATATAAAATACTTGACCTTCATAGGAAAAACTAGTATAATAGTTATGATTAAATGCACAAATATGCTCAAAATGAGGTCGGATATGAAAAATAAATTTCTGTTGGTTGTTCTTGTCCTTGTTATGCTCATTCCCACAGTGGTTGCTATAATCAACTACTCAATGATGCAGGGAGGAGAAGCGGCAAGCTACAACACTGTTTCCGTTAAGCTCGAGGATTTCAAGGGCAACACCTACAACTTTGAGAGAGACGGCAAAAACGATGAAATGCTTAACTATTTCATCAATGCTATCGCAAATGCCGAGGAAATCTCAAAGCTTCCCACAAGCATCGAGGAAGGCAACTACTACATTGTTACAATGAAGACCACAGTAGATGAGTTCGGATATTATTTCTACTACACTACAAATGCCTCCGACTGCTACTGCTACAACGGCACAAGCTCCTATAAGATTTCCGAGGCGGATGCAGCTGAATTTCTTAAGGGCCCCTATGCGGCTCCCCTCTTTGAAAACGGCACCGCTCCCGCTCTCACTCTTTCAGGCGCTGCAGTTTCTCCCGATTCCGCTATCTGGAAGTTCAAAAACTCAAATGATGAGTATATCGAATACGATAGCTCCGCAATCGTTAAGGAAGAATCCGAAAAGATCTCCCTTGAGGGCGGTATTTCAATGACGTTCTCTCTCGAGCCCGACAGCCTTACAGTCAAGATCGTTGAAAAGGACACGTCTACAGTCCTTCACGACGGAGATTACTCAAAGCTTTATCTTGACGTTCAGAAGGAAACAAACGTAACTGTTGAGGCATGCGCTAAGTGGTATGAGGATGCAAACAGAACGTACTACGGTGAGCAGATCTATAAGTTTGACGCTGTTCTCGGTGCTCCCGCAAGCTTCCACGCAGGAATTGATAACATCCAGATCGGTGAATTCATCTGCGTTACAGGTATCAACGTAAACGATCCCTCAAAGATCACATTCCAGAGCGAGCCCAGCATCAATTATACCCCCACATTCTTCAGCGATGAGAAGACCGGAAACGTTATGGCTCTCATCCCCTTCAACTGGAATCTTGAAAAGGGCACATATGCTCTTACCTTCTCATACGGCGGTACAACTGAGGTCATCAACATCAACCTGAAGGAAAGAAGCAACCCCTTCAGAGACAACAAGACAGTTGAGATCCCCAATTCTGTTATCACCAATGCAGGTAGCGATGAAAATCTCCAGAAAGCAAACGAGACTCTCCGCGAGATAGCAAAGAAGGAAGGCACAACAAGATATTTTGAGGACGGAGATATTCTCTACTACGATAACTCAAATCTTCAGATCTCCCTCGGCTATGGCCATACAACAACCGTAACCGGTACAGATATCACCTTCCGCAACACAGGTATCGACTTCTACCTTGACAAGGGTGACGACGTTGTGGCAAACCTCGGTGGCAAGATCATTTATGCAGATTACCTTGATTACAGCGGTTATACCGTATGTATCGACCACGGCTACGGCCTCAAGACATGGTACGCTCACCTTAACGGCGTTTCCGTAAAGGTTGGCGACGAGGTTAAGAAGGGCGACGTTATCGGTATTGCAGGCGACACAGGCTTTACTGATACTGTAGGCTTCCACGTTGGTATGACAATTTTCGATACTCCCATTTGTACATATGCTATCTGGGAAAACGGAAGCAATGCAAACGGTGAAAAGGGTATAACCCTTTACGAAGAGGAATAATAAGTCGGGGAGGAGCAAGCCTGCTCCTCCCTATTTGTTTCAAAATGGAGAAAACTATGAAAATAAACGGACTTTTAAAGCTTACTTTACTTGATTTCCCGGGAAAAACTGCCTGCACGGTGTTTTTTGGCGGATGCAACTTCCGCTGTCCTTTCTGCCACAACGCAAGCCTTGTGCGTGGCGAGGGAGAAAACATCACAGAAGAAGAGTTTTTTAAATTTCTTTCAAAAAGAGAGGGAATTCTTGACGGAGTTGCCATCACAGGCGGTGAGCCTATGCTTCAGAAGGAGCTTGCGGGCTTTATAAGAAGAATCAAGGAAATGGATTTTCAAATTAAGCTTGATACAAACGGCTCATACCCCGAAAAGCTCAAGGAGCTTGTAGGCGAAGGGCTTATCGACTACGTTGCAATGGACATAAAATCAAGCCCCGATGGCTACAGCCGTGCCGCAGGCTGCAAGATTGACGTTGAAAAGATAAAGGAGAGCATTGATTTTCTCCTTTCAGGCGCTGTTGACTACGAATTCCGTACAACTGTTGCAAAGGGCGCAATCCTCCCCGAGGATATGGACGGCATCGGAGAGCTTATCAAGGGTGCCAAGCGCTATTTCCTCCAGGGATTTGTGGACTCAGGCGACATTCTCGGTGACAACGTCGGCCCCTACACCAAGGAAGAAATGGAAGAAATGCTGAAAACCGTCAAAAAATACGTCCCCACCGCCGAGCTGAGAGGCGTGTGAGGGGATGGTTAACCTACTTTCTTTGAAAAGAAAGTAGCAAAGAAACTTCAAAAAGGAATGGCTATGGGTTTTGCCCGTAGCCATTTTTTATTATTTATTATTTATTATTTATTCTTTATTCTTTAACTTAAAATTTGGGTTTATCGGGGAGTTTAAAACGTATCATCGTAGGGGAGGGGCTTGCTCCTCCCGTTACAGACA
>JAZRRC010000123.1:0-16964 GCA_045650355.1 Candidatus Avispirillum sp.
CCTAAGACCGCTTGGCCTCCGACTTGGGACGTAAAGAGTCTTCTGGGGGCCCATGGGGTTGAAATATCTGCCGATATTCGTGCCGTTTACCGTAACGAAGCCCTTTGTGAAGCCTGAAAGGCGGATGAATGTATCGCAGGGATCCCCTTCGATTTTAAGGTTGCCCTTGAAGAATGCAGGTCCCTCGAAAGCTTCGTTGCAGGGCTTGAAGGAAAGGCCTGAGAGGTCCTTCATGGGGAGGGGATACATATTCCAGCCAAAGTGATACTGATTGCCAAATCGCACGCCCTTGATTCCCTTGGGGTCGCGAATTTTGGGGCCGTAGTTTACTCTGCCCATGTTTTCGCAGAGGATATCCAGCTTTGCCGTTTCGCCCTTTTTGAGGGGGATTCCGATATGGGTGCTTTCAAGGCTCTCAGGCTTCCAACGCTCGGCAACGCCCTTTTGCTCTCCGTTTATAAATATCTGTGCGCGGTCGCTGACCTGATCAAAATGAAGCTCCCATCCGTCGGAGGCGAGGTTCATTTCTGTTCTGTAAAGGATATAGCCGAAGTCCTGTCCGAGCTTTTCCATATTGCAGGGCTCGGGGGAGAATACGGGGGATGAGATAGCATCCAGGTTTTCAAAAAGAGGGGCGCATTCTGTGAGTGTTACCTTGCCGTATGCTTTCTTTTCAGAGTCCTTGGCCTTCATTTCGGGGACAGGATAGCCGCTTTCCTTTATTCTCTCTCTTATATGATAATAAAGGGGCGTTCTGTCTCCCGCCTCGCTGAGGGGGGCGTTATAATCATAGCTTGTTACTGTGGGCTGATATACCTTATCGTGATTTGCGCCGTTTGTGAAGGCAAAGTTTGTGCCTCCGTGGAACATATAGATATTAAATGATGCGCCAAGGCGAAGGAAATCTCCGATATCCTCCTTTACCTCTTCGGGGGGACGGACGTGATGCTCCTCGCCCCAATGGTCAAACCAGCCGCACCAGTATTCACAGCACATAAAAGGCTCCACTCCGCGGTATTCTCTGATAGCCTTGAAATTATCCTCGGGCTTTGAGCCGAAATTGCCCGTGCAAAGATAATTTTCCATACTGCCGCCTGAAAGCATACACAGGCAAGGGCCGTCGGAGGTGAAGAGAAGGCAGTCCATACCCTCTTTTTTATAAATATCCGCAACGGCATCAAGATATCTCTTGTCATCACCGAAGCTGCCGTACTCGTTCTCTATCTGGAGCATAAAAACGTTACCGCCATTTGTTGAAAGGCGGGGACGGATTCTGCCGAGAAGTTCCTTATAGTAGTTCTCAACATTTGATAAAAAGAGAGGATCGTAGCAGCGGAGGGATATATCGCTGTAGTTGAGAAGCCAGGAGGGCAGACCGCCCATATCCCACTCAGCGCAGATATAGGGGCCGGGGCGAAGGATAACGTTGAGGCCAAGATCCTTTGCCGTATCTATATACGCTTCAATATCAAGATTTCCCGAAAAATCAAACTGTCCCTCACGAGGCTCGTGGAGGTTCCATGGGGTGTAGGTTTCAACGGTGTTGAGGCCGCATTCCAGAAGCTTTTGGAGCCTGTCGCGCCAATACTCACGGGGAATGCGGAAATAGTGCATAGCGCCCGACATAATAACGTAGGGCTTTGAGTCAAGATAGAATTTATCGTCCTTATAAGTGAGAATTCCCATACCGTTCTCCTTAAATGTTATATAAACAGTATACCACGGTTTTTTATTAATATCAATAACAGCCATCACTGTATTTTAAGAAAGGCTGATATGGATAGCCCGATAAATTGGAGATTGAAGGAGCACGACCAATCCGCTCAGGATGACGCGCAAATGTTCGCACATTCAACCTCCAATTCGCAAAATTTTCTAATAAAAATAAAGAAATCCGCCCAAAGCGGATTTCTTCAATAATTTTTCATTTTCCATTCTTCATTCAGATCAATCCTCTGCAAGCTCGAGCCAATCCTCGTAGCAATCAGTGCACATATACATCTGACCGTAAGCCTCTGCTACGGTATGAATATCATCAGCGGAGACATTCTTTCCGCACATTTCGCAATAATTCTCACCGCCGGTTTCTACATCGTCACCGAAAACCGCGTCGAAATCTGCGTCACCGTCTGCAGTAGTATCATCTGCCTTTGTGGTATCTTCGTTTTTTGTTTCGTCTGTAGTGTTTGCTTCAACCTTTTCGTTATTCTCTTCCTTGTTATTATCCGTATCTGCACCGCAAGCTACGAGAGAGAACATTACAACAAGACAAAGAAGAATTGCTAAAAATTTTTTCATAATTTCACCTCTGATTTTTTGGTAATTTCACTATAGCACAACGCCGGCTTTTTGTCAACCAATGCCGAATTATGTTATAAAATAAAAGCCTCCGAAAATCGGAGGTTTTTATTTTTTAGCTGTTGAGCCAATCCTCGTAGCAATCAGAGCAGTAATATTCCTTATCACCCTCAGATGTTGCTACTATACTAGCCTCATCGTATGTCATCTTTTTTCCACACTCACAGCAGGTAAAGGTACCTTCATCCTCGTGGACGTTATTCAAGCTGTTCTGGGGAACACGGTCGTAACCGCCGCCTGCAGTAGTGTCTGCATTGGATGTTGCGCCTGCATCTACGTCTGCAGTAGCACCTGCGTCTACGTCTGCATCTGAATCATCATCTGATGCACCTGCATCTGCGTCTCCGTTGCTTTCAGCGTCCCAGCAAGCATCGCAGATATAAACGTCAATCATGTTGCCGTCTTCGTCATAAACTGATGACATCCAGCCTTCGTCGTCATCGCTAAGCTCATTGCCGCACTCGTGGCATACGTCTGCATCGTTTGCATCGTTGTTTGCATTGTTGTTTGCATTGTTGTTTGCATCGATGTTCTGACCGTCATCTTCATAGTCATCATTTGTATCTGAGCCGCAAGCTGCAAATGAGAGCATAACGAGCATCGCAAGAAGAATTGCTAAAATCTTTTTCATAATTTTACCTCCGAACATATTTGGTATTTCAACTATACCATAAGGTTCACAGTTTGTCAATAAAGGACTTTATTTTATGCCTTTCTGCTGATAACCGCTTCCATCTCACGCTGGATGGCAGGGTCTGCGGAAAGCATGGGCACTACGTCCTTCTTGCCCTTGAGGTTTCTGTCGATGTAGTTCTTTGTCAGCTTTACTACAAGGGGAACAAGGGATACAACACCGATAAGGTTGGGTATCATCATAAAGCCGTTGAAGGTATCGGAAATATCCCATGCGAGGGAGGAATCCATAACCGCACCGCTCATAATGATGAGAACGAAAATGATCTGATAGAACTTAACCGCTCTTGTGCCCATAAGATATTCAACTGCCTTTGCACCGTACTGAGACCAGCCCACAACAGTTGTGAAGGCAAAGAGGAAGATAGCAACGGCAACGAAGATCTCACCGAAGAGACCGAAGGACTGTCCGAATGCCCTGGAAACGAGAGTAGCATCGCTTACACCCTCAAGTGCAACGCCCTTCTCAAGGTCGATAAGACCGGAGGAAAGAACAACGAATGCAGTTGCTGTGCAAACAACGAAGGTATCCATAAATACCTCGAAGATACCCCACATACCCTGCTTTACAGGCTCCTCAACGTCTGCAGAGGAGTGAACCATAACGGATGAGCCGAGGCCTGCCTCGTTTGAGAACATACCTCTCTTGCAGCCCTGTGTGATTATCTGAGCGATAACCGCACCGGAAACACCGCCTGCGAGAGCTTCGTTATTGAATGCAAAACGGAAGATGGAAGTGAATACCGCGCCTGCCTTTTCGATATTGATAACGAAAAGAATGAGGGCACCGAGGATGTAGAAGATAGCCATGAAAGGAACTACCTTTTCGGCAAAGGATGCGATTCTCTGAATACCGCCGAGGATAATAAGTCCGCCGAGGATTGTGAGAACAACACCGATAATAATATTGATAACGGGAACTGAACCAACGCTGCCGAGGTCAACGCTCTTGAAAACAGCTTCCTTAAGGTTAATTGTGATCTTATTTACCTGACCCATATTACCGATACCAAAGGAAGCGATAGCAGTAAATACGGCAAAAAGAACAGCAAGGATCTTTCCCAGGTGCTTGCAGCCCTTGTATGCGCCAAAGCCTTCCTTGAGGTAGTACATTGCGCCTCCGGACCACTCGCCGTTCTTATTTCTCTTTCTGAAATAGATACCGAGGGTGATCTCAGAGAATTTTGTTACCATTCCAAAGAATGCAGCAACCCACATCCAGAAAACTGCGCCGGGGCCACCGAGAACGATTGCCGCAGAAACACCTGCAACGTTACCTGTTCCGATAGTTGCGCCGAGAGCTGTGCAAAGAGCCTGGAACTGAGATACAGACTTCTTATCGCCCTTCTTTGTTGCATCTGTGTTCTTCTTGAAAAGAGAACCTATGGTGCTCATAAACCAATGACCGATATGAGTGATCTGAAAGAATTTAACGGCAAACGTCATGATGATACCTGTGCCGAGAAGAAGGATGATACCTATCTTGACCCAGATAAAATCGTTTACCGCATTGTTGATGGATTCAACCTGCTTGATAAAGTTTTCCATAATTACCTCCGATTTTTAAATAAAAAAGCGAACAGTTAAAACTGTCCGCAAAAAAACAAAATCTGCCTGAAAAAGCATTTAAAACCTTGTCCTTTTGCCTGAGAGTTTAGCGCAAGCGCTTTGCACCTTCGGCACCCAATTTAATGGGATTCTCCAAAGCTCCGTCCGCATGCAGTCACCAAAAGCTTCTGCAAGCATCTCACGGATTTATTAAATTGACTCCCACATTATAAACCACTTTATTTCTTTTTGCAATATGTTTTTGAAATTTCTTTAAAATATCATCTTTATGTGATATAATTTCAAAAAGGAGGCGCCTATGATTTACGTTATGAGTGACATACACGGTGAATTTGCAAAATACACCGCTATGCTTGAAAAAATAAATTTTTCCGACAACGATATTCTCTACGTCCTCGGTGACGTCTGCGACCGCGGCCCCGAGCCTTGCCGTGTGCTTTTTAATATGTATAAAAGAAGAAACGTGCGCCCCATCATGGGCAACCACGAGCTTATGGCCCTCAAGGCTATGGAGCCCTTTTTCAGCGAGGACAATTATAAGGGCTTCGACCTTGAGCTTCTCGGCAGCAAAAGAGAATACCTCCATTTCTGGATACACCACGGCGGATATACCACAATGTCAAAATTTGAGGCTTTATCCGAGGACCAGAGGCTGACAATATGGGAATATATTAAAACCTTCAGCCCCTACGAGCTTCTCGCTATGGGAGAAAAAACGTTTATACTCTGCCATGCAGGTCTGGGAAATTATTATGAAAATAAACCCCTGACAGAATATACCCTGAGCGAGCTGACCCTCGACCGTCCTACCTTCGGGAAGACCTATTACAACGAATCCTTCACCGTCATTGCAGGACATACCCCTACTCTCTCCATCACCGGAAAGCCTGAAATATACTCCTCGGGAAATTTGAAGATAATCGATTGCGGAGCAACGTTTGGCGGAAAGCTGGCTTGCCTCTGCCTTGATACTATGGAAGAGTTTTACGTGTAACGGAATTGTACTTGAGGGGTTACTCTACTTTCTTTGAAAAGAAAGTAGCAAAGAAACTTAAAAAAACAAAAAAGCTATGCGAGTGCATCAAATGATGTTTCCCATAGCTTTTTGTTTTTGGTATGCCGATAAATTTGGGTTTATCTCTCGCCTATCCAAATTTACACAACTTCCTTTTTAATCGCCTCGAGGTAAGCATAGGGCACGAAAAGGTTGCCTCTTCCCTTGCCTATGGCGATATCGGGCTTTGCCTCGCCATGATAGTCGCTGCCGCCGCTTCTTTTAATACCGAAGCTGTCTGCAATTTCCTTTGCAAGAGCTGTAATTTCTTCGGGATATGTGGAATAATCTGTTTCCATAGCGCAAAGGCCTGCCTCTTTTGCAACGGGAAGAAAATCCCTGAGCTCCTCTTCGCTGAGATTGAGAAAAGGATGTGCAAGCACGGGGACGGCTCCTATGCTTCTGATGAACTTTATAACGTCAATTGCCGGAAGGCGTCCGGGGGATTTGTAAAAGCCTACGCTTTCAGCAAGATACGTATCAAAAGCCTCGCTCACGGAAGGTGCATAGCCCTTTTCCATCATCTCCGTTGCAAAATGGACACGGTTTACGTAGCCTCCGTTCTTTTTCTTTATCTCATCGTAATCGATATCATACCCCGCTGCTCTGAGGGCCTTTGCAAGGGCGATATTGGCCTCTTCTTTTCTCTTTTTCACGTCATCAAGAAGGTCGTTTATCTTGCCGTAATGCTCTTCCTTCACGAAAAGTGCGAGAATATGAAGCTCTTTTCCCTCGTAGTCTGTTGAAAACTCGAGTCCGGGCACAGCCTCGATTCCTGCCACGCTGCAGGCCTCTGTGAAACGGGAAAGTCCCTCAATGATATTATGATCGCAAAGTGCAACTGCAGAAAGACCGGCCTCGAGCGCAGCCTTCACAAGCTCCTCGGGAGTATCCGTACCGTCGGAAACATTGGAATGTGTATGAAGATCGCAATATTTTTCCATAAATACCTCTTTTTTAATCTATAACAAGCTACATTTATTTTATATACACTTTATCATATGCCCCAAAATCTGTCAATATTTTATGACAATTATCAAACTTCTATTTACAAAAAGTAAAGTCGATGATATAATTGTAAAAAATAAATATATTTTCTGAAAGGAAAGCATAAAAATGGCAAAGCAGACACTCAAATGTCCTAATTGTAACAAAAATATCGGCACAATTGAAGACGATTATCTCTACGGCAGCCCCCTTCGTATGTGCCCCAAGTGCAAGCAGACCTACCACGATCCCAGATATCACGAAATAGCAATCGAGGGTATCAGACAGAACGACATCAACCCCGACGCAGAGTTCATTGCAAAGAAGCGCAAGAGCGGTATGCTCACCATCCTCGGCGGCGTTGGCGTAATGGTTGCATTCATCCTTCTCATCTTCGTTGGCTGGATCTTCTATTTGTTCCCCGTTATTTCCGTAATGCTCATCTCCGGTGGTATCAGCACACTCTCCTCCACCTCCGAGAGCGCAATCGAAAAGAAGCGCCTTGCTCTTGAGAGCGAAAGACAGCTTTCTCTCGCAAGAATGCAGAATCCTCAGTACGTAGCACAGCTCAGAAGCCTCGGCTACAACGTTCCTAACTGATAAAAAAGCTCCGTTGCTTTGGCAACGGAGCTTTTCTGTTATTGCGAAATCCCACTTTATTTGCTATAATGATAAAAAACTCACAGGAGGCAAAAATGAAGCTCCTTGCACCGAAATATTATAAAGACTTCACCTGCATTGCCGACCGTTGCCGCCACTCCTGCTGCATCGGCTGGGAGATCGACGTTGACGACGAAACGCAGGAAAAATATAAAGAAATAACCCACAGCTACGGAGAAAATATCCGCAAGAGCATCAGCTATGAAAGTACCCCTCATTTTGCTCTCGGAGAAAATGACCGCTGCCCTCATCTTGACGAAAGAGGGCTTTGCAGAATCATCACAAATCTCGGAGAGGACTGCCTTTGCCATATCTGCCGCGAGCATCCGAGATTTTATAACGATACCCCGAGAGGTCGAGAGGCGGGGCTTGGCATTTCCTGCGAGGAGGCTTGCCGCATTATTCTCACCTCTGACGATTACAGAGAAATGGAAATTATAGGAGAAGCCGAGGGTAAGCCCTTTACGGAATTTGATCCCTTGCCCCTTCGCGAAAAGCTTTACGCTGTCCTTTCCGATCGCACCGTTTCCTATCCCGAAAGACTTGAAAAGCTCTACGAAAAATCAGGCGTTTCCCCCGCCTCCCTTTCCGACGGCGATTGGCAGGAGGTGCTTGGAAGCCTTGAATACCTTGACGATTGTCACGCTGAGCTTTTCTCCTGCATCACCTCTGCAACAGACACACCCGAAGCTCTTTGGGAGATTCTTGAGCGCGCCCTTGCCTATTTTATTTACAGACACACAGGCGACAGCGTTGACGAAAACGATCTTCGCACATCCCTTGGCTTTGCCTTCTTTTGCGAGCGCCTTCTTGCCTCCGTTGCAAAGGGCGGCACAGACGTTTTCGAGGCAGCAAGAATAATTTCCGAGGAGCTTGAATATTCCGAGGAAAATACAGAAACCGTCAAATTTGAATTTTGGTTTTAAGACTGAAAAAAGCACACCTTTCGGTGTGCTTTTTTTATCTCTTCTTTGTTTTATTCTTTTTTCTCAAAACGATCAATGCAACAACCATTATTACGGGGAACACTGTTGCGCAAAGCAATCCTGTTTTGAGATTGCCGTCTACCATTTCGGAAATGCTTCCCACCATAGCAGGGCTTACCATTGCGCCAAGGTCTCCTGCAAGGGCAAGGAATGCAAACATTGCAGTTCCTCCTCTGGGGCAATTCTGAGAGGATACGCTGATGGAGCCGGGCCACATGATACCTACGGCAAGGCCGCAAAGCGCACATCCGCAAAGTCCGAGAACAGGCAATGCAGACAGAGAAGCCAGGAGATAGCATCCTGCACACATCGCACCGCAGATAAGCATAACCTTAGAAAGATCAAGCTTTTCGCTGAACTTTCCGTAAAGCATACGGGATATACCCATAAACATTGCAAAAAGGCAAGGTCCTGCAAGGTCTCCCACAGTTTTTGATACACCGATGGCAGACTCTGTGAAGGCGGATGCCCACTGAGCCATAGTTGCCTCAGATGCACCGGAGCACACCATAAGCACTATCATGAGCCAGAAGATAGGTGTCTTCAAAAGATTTTTAATGCCAAGGCTTTTTCCGTCCTCAACAAGTCGCTCAATGGGACAGTTGATGAAGTTGAAGGTGTTATAAAGGGGTACAAGCGCCAGAATGAAGGTAAGTATCTTCCAGTTCTCTACGCCGAATACGGCAAAAAAGAGTGTGGAGCCCAGAATAACGCCCATTGCGCCCCAGCAAAAGAAGGAGTGCAAAAGGCTCATTACTCCGTCCTTGTTTTCAAAGGGGCATGCCTCAACGATGGGGCTTACCAGAACCTCGATAAGACCGCTGCCGATGGCATAAAGCACAACGGAAATCAGAATACCTACAAAGGGTACGGGAAGGATATCGGGCAGGATCGCCATTAAAATGAGTCCGGCTGCAGACACTATCTGAGATGCCATAACGCAGGCACGGTATCCTATCTTATCAGCAAACTTGGTCGCCGCAAGATCAACGATCAGCTGTGTTAAATAGAACACAAGGGGGATCATCGCGATCTTCTCAAGTGAAATCTCGTAATTGCCCTTGAACGTTAGAAACAGGAGGGGTGCAAAATTTGCCGTTATCGCCTGTGTTACAAAGCCGAGATAACAGGCTATCAACGTTTTTTTGTAATTTTTCTTATTTGTCATAATGATGCCCTTCAAGCTTAAATTTACTTGCTTAATTATATCACCATAACACGCCGTGGAAAGTCACATAAGCGCCAAAGATAAGCACTATTTACCCATATCGCCGCTTTGACTTGGTGCATAGCCGTATCTTTTCTTAAAGCAGCGGCTGAAATAGTTTACTGAATTAAAGCCGCAGGCGTAGCTTATCTGCTGGAGAGTCTGAGTTTTATCGTTCAGCAATTGATGCGCCGTCTGAAGTCTGTACTGGATCAGCATATCAACAGGGGAGCAACCCATATATGCCTGAAAGCATCGCCCTGCCTCGCTGCGGCTGATATCTGCCGCCTTCGCAATATCCTCAAGAGTTACGGGACTTGCATAATTTTCATAAATGAAGGTCAGCATCTTCTGAATGCGGATCTGATTCGTTATCTGTATGCGTGATGCCTCGGATTTGGGAAGGGATTCAAAATTTAAGGATATGAATTCGAAAATACGGTTTATACTACGCTGAACTGCCAATTCATAACCCGCCCTTTTCTCATCCATCAGCCTGTAAATCTCTTTTATCAGGGAATTTATCTCGCTGTGAGAGCTGTCGCTTTTGCGAAACACAACGAAGGGCAATGAATCGCATTGAGCAATGGGCTGGATATATTTTTGATAGATGGTGCTGGTTTCGGAAGCAATTAACGTGCCTGTAAATACGATATTGGGCATAGGATCTGCCACGTCACCTGAAATCTGCTTTATTCCGTGCAGCATATTTCCGTTAACGAATATACTGTCGCCTGCCCGAAGTATGATGCTCTGCCCACCGACCTGGTAATCCAAAACTCCGCATTCTGCCGTCGCGATCTCAAAATCGGGATGCCAATGCAAGGGCCCTGCCCAGTCGGGCAGAGTAACAAGCTCATCGTGAAAATAAGTGATGGGAAATTCTGTGGCATTGTGGGGGATATATTCTCTCAACTGATGACCGAGTATAATAGGCATAAAATTCCCTCCATAATAGTTTTCCTATATTATATCACTGAATTACGACTTTTTCCACTATATTACGAGCAGTGAGGTTAAAGGATAATTAATTTCAGGGGATAAATCCATCCTCCCCGCGAAAAGTAAAAAGCACACCGTTTGGTGTGCTTTTTGACTGTTACGAACCATTATGATGCCTTCAAACATAAAAATACGTAAAGCTTACCAATATTGGCGGATGATTCTTTCTTTTCCTGTATCTTCGTCTATAAAATAGTATTCGGAATAGTCATCGTGTTCTGTTTTTGCTTTGATGTTTCTTTGTTTGACAAAAACCATTGGTTTATGATTATCACTTATAGGCCAATTTGGTTCTTGGATCCAACGAGGATATCCTTTTGTTTGGCGCTTGAACTGTTTTTTTATTTCCTCTTTTACAAGTTTCTTTTTCGCAGTTTTGCTTAAGTTTTCAGGTAGTTTTGCAATGATATATTCGCTGATATATTGCTCTGCTTCGCCTCCAAGATAAGAAGGTAAAACATCTAAGCTAAATTCATATGCTTCATGGTACGCTTCTGTGCGTATAGTATCTTGGTCTAATTGATAGTAGATATCAGCAACAGTTGAGTGTATCCTAAATGCACCTAAAGCTGTTTTGGGAGAACAGAATTTTAAGTATTCTTTTACTGTCGGACAATATGTAGGGTCAGAGCAGTAAATTGCCTTGTTGGAATAACGGTATTTCAAAATAACATCTTCTATGTGCGATCTTAGTTCAAACGGTTTATTTTGATTTACGTTTTTCATTAAAACTGTTCTTCGTTTAGGGACAATATTGTTTTTGGATATAAAATCCACAATGCTTTGAAGATAGTCAAAAATTGAATCATCATTGTACAGCATTTCATAAAACTGATTTATAGATATATCTCCGACGACAAAACCATAAATGATTTGCTTGTTATGGTTATTATAAAATTGATCGGGGATGTTTTTTCCTTTATTAAAAAAATTAAACAATTTCATCTTATCACCCCTTTGTTTTATTGTATCACAAAATTGTGAAATAAACAAGGTAGAGAAAAGTGAAGAGTGAATAGGTAATAGTGAAAAAGTAAAAAGCACACCGTTTGGTGTGCTTTTTGGTGGGGGAAGATGGATTCGAACCATCGAAGTCACTGACAACAGATTTACAGTCTGCCCCCTTTGGCCGCTCGGGAATTCCCCCATATTTAATTTGTAGTTTTTGGAGCTGGTGGACGGACTCGAACCCCCGACCTGCTGATTACAAATCAGCTGCTCTACCAACTGAGCTACACCAGCATCTCTCAACCACGCTCGCTTATTATATCACCCGTTTTAGGGTTTGTCAATACTATTTTTGAATTTTTTTTAGATTTTTTTGATTTTTTTCTGAGAGAACATAATTTCAAAAATACTTGACAAAAAGAAACGGTTATGATATAATAATTGGCGCATTGAATAATGCACACGGAAGGTTATCCAAGTGGGGACGTTTGCGAGCGCTGCCTGTGGCAGATGAAGCGAGCAAAAAGGAGTGGCAGCGGTCGAAAAGATCGAGCACCCACGGATGCGATGTTTTTTTCGGGCACCGCAACAGGACATAACGAGGCGGAGCCGAATAATTGAATAATGATTGTTAATCTCATTTTGAGATTTAGCATAAACGGAAGGTTATCGAAGTGGTCATAACGAGGCGGTCTTGAAAACCGTTTGCCTTTACGGGCACGTGGGTTCGAATCCCACACCTTCCGCCAAAGAATAACCGCAACTTTGATACAAGTTGCGGTTATTTTATTTTTATGGTATAATGGATTAAAAGGAGGGATTATCATGGAGCTTTTCTATTTTTTACTAATCTTTTTTGCAATTGTTATTCCCATTGTTTTAGTGAGTGTTATTCCCATGTATAAAAATCATAGCAAAGCAACCGGTGGTATTATTAACTATGATACCATTATGAAAAAATTTGTATATAAAATTAATTTATCAAACCAGCAAATTATCAACTTGCTAAACACCAAGAATGAGGTTGATGAATTATCTTGTACTTTTGATTTTGAAAATTCTATAATTAGATTCTCGGAATACGGCTCTTACAGAGATTATTATTTTCAAATTATAGAATGCAATGACTTTTCTATTTTAAGATTAGAACAAGTGGCTTTAATTGGTATGAAAAGTAGTGTTCCATATAAGCTCAATCCTTTTATGGTTAATAAATTACAAGCTGAAATCGTTCCTTTTTCTCAGTACGTTTTTTAGGCTTGCATCCCATTAGCTCAAAAGAGGTGAATTTGTATTAAATTTAGGTTTAGGCTTCAAAAAAGAAAGACACCCAATCGGGTGTCTTTCTTTTTTGACTGAAGGTATTTGACGTGGGATTCGAAAGGGCGGTCCCATGTCGCAGGTGCGACAAAAACAGTCCTGTGGACTGTTTTTAGCCCGTTGTGTTGCACTCGCTGAAAATTTAATCACCGAACAGCTGTGGCACAAAAAATGCATATCTCATATACACAAAATTCTGATTATGTATACTTTTCGCAATCTTTCTTGATTCAAATACGCTTTTTTGCATTTTTCTATGTTACAATAACTACAGAAAATTCAATACTGTCAAGGAGGCTTGCAAATGCATATTTTTTTGATCCGACACGGAGAGTCTGTTTCCAATGCAGGCGAAAACTATGTTAAAAGAATTCCCGACCATCTCGTTTCTCTGACGGAGAACGGCAAACAGCAGGCAAGAGAAAATGGCAAATGGCTTGCAAATTACTGCAAAGAGAAAAGCATCGACCTCACCAAAGCAAGAATATGGAGAAGTCCTTTCCTTCGCACAAGGCAGACCTGCGAAGAGTTTAATAAATCCCTCGGCATTCAGGATATTCGCGAAGATATTACCCTGATCGAGCAGCAGTTCGGATTGTTCGATTCCGTTCCCGAGGAAGAATGGGGAACACTTTATCCCCGTGAATATGAGGAATTTAAGCGTCAGTGCTCAAATCAGGGAAAATTCTATGCCCGTCCCCCTCTCGGAGAAAGCCCCTTTGACGTTGCCATCAGAATACATCAATTCATGGGTACTATTCACCGAGATCTTGAGCGACACGGCGTAGACACGCTCTTTATCTTCACCCACGGCACAACCCTTCGAACCTTCCTTATGAGATGGTTTCACTACTCTCCCGAATGGTACCAGGCAGAAAGAAATCCTAAGAACTGCTGGATAAGAGAAATAGATGACGGCAAAGACCTAGGATATATAAACGTATAAAATCCCATAAAAAAGCACCCTTGCGGGTGCTTTTTTCAATATTTCTTCTTTCTTGCGTAGCCGCATTTTTTGCAGAGCTCTTCGCAGACGCGGCGCTCCTGCAGGGATTTTTTCAGCTTAACGGCTCTCTCCTTTGCGAGGATATCTCCGATCTCCTCCTCGAAAATATTTCCGAGTGGGACCGCTCCGTCCGCATCAAGGCAGCAGGGCACTACCGTGCCGTCGCAAAGCACGCCCACCTGGTCGCGAAGTCCGTAGCAGGTATGGTCGCTTCCAAGCTCCTCGCCGTCTATATCGGGCCAATCGAATTTTTCGCCCCACTCCAGAAATACTTTATGGCAAAGCCTGTATCCCGAGCGGGTCTCTGCCCACTCCTCGGGAAAGCTTTCGTGCATCAATCTGAGGATCGTTTCGTTTTTCTCCTCCTCGCCTCCTATATTCCAAAGGCGCATTACGGCTATAATTCCCTTCTCCGATGCTTTCTTGCAAAACTCAAAGCACTGAGAAAGATAATCGGAAAGGGAGATTCCCATGCTGTTTGCCTCATAGGCATGGATGGAGATGCTTACCTTATATAAGGCATCAGTGCTGAGAAGCACGTCCCCTCTCTTTTCGAGGAGGGTGCCGTTTGTTGTTATTATGACCTTATAGCCAAGATTCCCTGCTATTTCAAAAAACTCGGGCAGCTCGGGATGGAGCAAGGGCTCTCCCATTAGATGAAAATACAAAAAGTCTGCAAAGCTGCGAAGGCGCTTTGCTGCCGTTTCAAACTCTTCTTTTTTTATATATCTTATTTCCCTTTTCGTTTTGTGACAAAAGCTGCAGGAAAGATTACAGGCGTTTGTTATTTCAAGAAATGCTTTGTTTGGCATAATTTCTCTTTCTTATAATATTTTTTCTTTATTGTACTCCCCTTTTGCCCCCGTGTCAACAAAAGAGTCCCTCGGCTTTCAACCTAATTTTTACACAAGTTGTTCATTTTTGTTATTTTCACCTCTTGACTTGAACAAGAAAATATTGTAAAATTGCTTTAGTAAAAGGGAGTAGTTTGCAGCGTTTGCTGTGGTATAGTTCGTCATCACGAAGAAATTCCGGGCTGTACCTAAGACCTTTGGGTTTGGTAACAAGACTTTTTGGTTTGGTAACAAGACTTTTACTGCATTTTTTGATGCAGTAAAAGTCTTTTTTTATTGTATCAGGCAAATCTAAAGGAGATATTATGACTATCGCTTTAAACATTCTACTGCTCCTAATTGGCTTTGTGCTTCTGATAAAGGGTGCTGATTTCTTTGTTGACGGCTCCTCATCGGTTGCAAGGCTCATAGGCATTCCCGGCTTCGTTATCGGTCTTACCATTGTTGCAATGGGTACAAGCGCACCTGAAGCCGCCGTCAGCATTACGGCAAGCGCTCAAGGCTCAAACGAAATTGCAATCAGCAACATCGTCGGCTCTAACATCTTCAATCTTCTCGTTGTTGCAGGTCTTTGCGCTGTTATCAAGCCCTACAAGATCGAAAAGATCATGCTGAACCGAGATTTTCCTCTGAACACAGTCCTTTGCGCCGTTCTTCTCGTTTTAATGATTATCGGCCGCTCTCTCGGTCTTATTGACGGTATCATTCTTCTTCTCGGCATTATCGCCTACGTTCTGTTCGTCGTTCTCAGCGCACTGAAAAACAGAACAACCGACGAGGAAGAAGGCAAGAAGCTCTCTCCCCTGCTCAGCGTCATTTTCATTCTCGGCGGTCTTGCAGCCATCATTTTCGGCGGCGACCTCGTTGTTGACAATGCGACAGCTCTTGCTAAGGAGCTTGGCTGGAGCGAGACCTTTATCGGTCTGACAATCGTTGCCATCGGTACAAGCCTTCCCGAGCTTGTTACAAGCGTGGTTGCTGCAAGAAAGGGCGAAAGCGGTCTTGCTCTCGGAAACGTTATCGGCTCCAACATCTTCAATATTCTCTTTATTCTCGGACTTTCCTCTTCAATCAGTTCAATTGCCATCAGCACAGATGCCATTATCAATGCGGTGATCCTTCTCGTTATCACTGCGGCTGTTTATATTCCCTGCGCCATCAAGAAGGGCATGGGACGTATCTTCGGCAGCATTTGTGTTCTCGGCTACGTAGCATACACAGCATACCTTCTCATTACAACAATCTAAAAGGACGGAGATTATTATGGCTATCTTTCTGAACATTCTTCTCTTGCTTGTAGGCTTTGTTCTTCTCATCAAGGGAGCTGACTTCTTTGTTGACGGCTCCTCATCCGTTGCCCGCCATCTTGGCATTCCCGCATTCGTTGTCGGTCTGACCATCGTTGCCATGGGAACAAGCGCTCCCGAGGCTGCAGTCAGCATTGCGGCAGGTATTTCCGGCTCAAACGAGCTTGCAATCAGCAACGTTATCGGCTCCAATATTTTCAATCTTCTTGTTGTTGCCGGTCTTTGCGCGGTTATCAAGCCCTACACAGTTGAGAAGGTAATGCTCAAGAGAGATTTCCCCGTTAATATCATCAGTAACGTTCTTCTCATCGTTATGATGGCTATCGGAAACCTTCTCGGCTATCTGAACGGACTCCTTCTTCTCGTTGGTATTATCACATACGTTCTTTTCGTTGTTCTCAAGGCTATCAAGCACCGCACTCACGATGAGGGTGATGAGATCAAAAAGATTTCTCCCGCAGTCAGCGTTATTCTTATTGTTGTTGGTCTTGCAATGGTAATCTTCGGCGGCGATCTCGTTGTTGACAATGCGACAGCCCTTGCTAAGGAGCTTGGCTGGAGCGAGGCGTTTATCGGCCTTACAATCGTTGCTATCGGTACAAGCCTTCCCGAGCTTGTTACAAGCGTTGTTGCCGCTAAGAAGGGCGAGAGCGGTCTTGCTCTCGGAAACGTTATCGGCTCCAATATCTTCAACATTCTCTTCATTCTCGGTCTCTCCTCTTCTATCAGCGCAATTCCCGTAGACTCCGCTGCTATCATCAACTGCATCATTATGCTTGCAGTTACAGTGCTTGTTTACGTGGCTTGTCTTATCAAGAAGGGCATGGGAAGAATCGTTGGCTTTGCTTGTGTTCTCGGATATATCGGCTACACAGCATACCTTCTTATTACAACTATCTGACTTAAGGAATAAAAAAAGCACCCAAACGGGTGCTTTTTTTATTCCTCTTCTGTTACAAAATCATCGGGGTCTACGTCTTCGAAATCCTCATCAAGATCCGCAGACTTATAGT
>JAZRRC010000124.1:0-4467 GCA_045650355.1 Candidatus Avispirillum sp.
AAAAGCATGCCGCTCTTCCCTGGTGCAGGCAGACAGGATATCCCTGAGAAACAAGGATTCCCTGACCCTTGCAAAAAGGCTTCCCAAGGATAAAGCCGCCCCCATTCTCACAGCCGACCCTATCTTTGCCCACCCCTTCAAAAAGATCAGATCCCCCATGCTTACGTTGAAAAGCTATTCCTTCAAAAGTCCCTTTTTCGCAGTTTCCGTGAGAAAGTGCAAAGAAAAAGGAATTGAAGATATGAGAGAGCTTGAAAGCGCAGTTTCAACCCTTGCAAAGGACGGATTTTTTCCTGTTTACGTTTCCATGCAGGACAGCTGCGACCTTGAGCTCTCGCAGAAAATGGCAAAGCGGACAGGAGGCACCGTTGCCACGGTCAGCGACAGTGACGAGCTTTTCTGCCTTCTTGAAAAGGCAGTCTTTGCCATAGGAATGCGCCTCCATTTTCTCCTTGTCTGCGCCATTGCAAAAACTCCCTTTACCGCCCTTTCCTACGACCCGAAGGTGGAGGGCTGCATCAAGTCCCTCGGCACGGGGAGCATCCTTCCCGCCTTCGGCTTTACCGACGATGAGCTTTTGCTTGCAGTCAGCGAGGCAAGAAGAAGGTTTTCAAAAAATGACGTTGAATCCGTATGCCGCCGTATGCGTTCCCTTGCCGTCAGCGACCTCGATTCAGTTTCCGCTCTCCTCGAAAAGCAGACTGATGACCGTGCTTTCGAGGAAAAGTTTTTTGCCGATACTTGAAAAGAGCGGCTCTATATGATATTCTAAAAGCAACTTATTATATTGGAGCCGCTATGAAATACTGTGTTCTCCCGTCCTACGTCTGGACGTACCCCGATATTCATTCATATCCGGAGGGAAAGGACCGTGCCGACCTCATCTCTCTCAGAGACGGATATGCTACCTTCCAGATTCATCTTTATGACGTTGAAGAAGCCTCTCTCAAGGTCTGCGTTGAGGGCTTTGAGGCGGAAATTTACCGTGAATTGCCCATCGGTGTTGAAAGCTGTCCCGGAATCGAAAACCCGACAGAGCATTTCCCCGAAAGAATTGCGCCCTTTTTCGTTAACGATTGCCTTGCTCCCATAACGGATACTCTTGCGGTGCAGGACAATACCGCAACCGTATATATTGCAATCAGAATCCCCTCCTATGCCCCCGAATCCTTTGACGGTGAGGTGGTTATCGAGGGCGCAGGCAGCAAGCTTTCCGTCCCCGTAACCGTTGAGGCTGCAAAGGTATCCACCCCGCCCGAGCTTCTTGATATTGCCATGGGCTGGAGCCCTCAGACGGCAATGAGATACCACGGCGCCGAAAAGCGAGAGGATTTTCTCACTATCGAGAAAAACTATCTTGCGGCTCTTCGCCGCTGTCATCAGACCCATCTTTTCCTCCGTCCTCCCCGTGAGAGATTCGTTGACGGAAAGTGGGAATTTGACTTCACGTTTTTCAATAATTACGTTAAAAGAGCCCTCGATATGGGCTTCCGTGCCTTCCATATAGAGGGCGTTGGCTTCCGTCTCGCATGGGACAAGCCCTATATCTATCACCGAGGAATAGACCTCCTTTCCTGGGAGGGCTATACATACCTGGAGCAGTATCTTGCAGCGCTGAAGAAAAATCTTTCCGATCAGGGTTGGCTTGACCGAGACCTCTTCTGCCTCGGTGTTTGCGATGAGCCTAACGACGAAAACTCTATGACCTTCCGTGCCCTCGTCTCAGCAATAAGAAAGCTTTTCCCCGAAATGAAGCTCTACGATGCCACAAGCGGTGCGCCTATCTACGGCACCCTTGACGTGTGGGTGCCCCGAAGCGATGAGTATGAAAAGATCCCTCACGTTTTCGACCATTATAAGGAAATGGGCGACCGTGTATGGCACTACGTCTGCCTCTTCCCCCGTGAGGGCGGCTATATCAACAGATTTATGGATATTCCCCTCCTCTGCACCCGCTATCTTTTCTGGGGCAACCATAAATACAGACTTTCCGGATATCTCCATTGGACAGTTAACGACTATCAGTCCGACGGAGACCCCTTCCTTGAAAGCTGCCCGAGACACGTTAACGCAGGAAGTGAGTCCATCCTCCCTCCGGGCGACGATAAGCTTCTCTACCCCGGCGAAAATCTTGCGCCTTATATCTCAATGCGCCTTGAAAACCACCGTGAAAGCGCCGAGGAATATGCAATGCTCTCAATGATAGCAGACCGCGACCCCGCTCTTGCCGACGAAATATGCGACAGCGTATTCCACTCATTCCACTCCGTTGAATACGACGCCGACAAATTTGAATCCGCCCGCAGAAGACTGATCCGCGAATACGAGAGGATGTATAAGTAACGCAAGAGAGGATGCAAAAACTTTTTTGAAAAAAAGTTTCTGCACTTCAAAAAACTTTAATAAGAGAATGGC
The DNA here is from genome assembly GCA_045650355.1 of Candidatus Avispirillum sp. Taxonomy (GTDB): domain Bacteria; phylum Bacillota; class Clostridia; order Oscillospirales; family CAG-272; genus Avispirillum. Next base: position 2,416 of record JAZRRC010000124.1, read on the forward strand.
TATGGGTTTTCCCGTAGCCATTTTTTATTCTTTATTCTTTATTCTATTCTTTAACTTAAAATTCGGGTTTGTCGAACAGTTTTAAACAAACACTGTAGGGGCGAGCATTGCTCGTCCGATTGCAAACTAAAAATTGAAGCAATACGAAAAGGCGAGAAATACAACTGTAAATTTGCGCGTAGGGGAGCTGCTTGCCGCTCCCGCTACAGGCGCAACAATTCGCTGTGAATATCATTTCGTTCTTGTGCAGATGGGCGGGAGCAGCAAGCAGCTCCCCTACGATAATGTTTAACTTTTGCAGTCGTTTGTGCATCAAATATCGTTTTGGTTCGTATGCAGATATAAGGACGAGCAATGCTCGCCCCTACGTTGTTCAATTTCAAACTTCCCCGATAAATCAGAATTTGTATCACCCTCATGCGACAAAATTCAGGTTGACAAAAAATTAGGAGTGTAGTATAATACTTGGGTACGCTGGTGTAGCACAGGGGTAGTGCAGCTGATTCGTAATCAGCAGGTCAGGGGTTCAAATCCCCTCACCAGCTCCAGAAGGACTCACATAAATGTGAGTCCTTTTTGTTTGTCTCAAACTATTGAAATGCGTCGTTTTTTATGATAGAATTTATTATCATGCACTCAGGAGACTCTTATGATCAACTCATATAAAGGCAACGAGCCTTTCATTTTCATAAGCTATTCACACAAGGATACAAACCGTGTAATTCCTTGCGTTAATGCCCTTGCCGAAAAGGGTTACCGTGTCTGGTATGACAACGGAATCGAGGCAGGCACCGAATGGACCGAATATATTGCCGAGCGACTTATGGCAAGCGGCACTGTTGTTGCCTTCATGTCAAAAGATGCTCAGGCTTCTCACAACTGCAGACGAGAAATAAATTTCGCAATCGAGCTCAAAAAAGAGCTTTTGATCGTATATCTTGAGGATTTTCCTCTTACTCCCGGTATGCGCCTTCAGCTGGGATCAATTCAGGCAATGTTTTCCTACAAAGCCCCCGATGAGCAGACTTTTTATAACAACCTTTGCAGTGCAGCAATTCTGGAACCCTGCCTCATCAAATCCGAGCCCAAACCCGAGCTCGTGACCGAACCCGTGACTGAATCTGAGCCCGAGTCTGAGCCCAAGCCTGAGCCCGCACCTGAGCCCAAGTCTGAGCCCAAGTCTGAGCCCAAACCCGAGCCCGTGACCGAGCCTGAACCTGAATCTGAACCCGAACCTAAGGGTCTTGAGGATGCTCTCCAGAGCCTTTTCCGTGAAAAGAAGGCAGCAGCAACCACACCCGAAGCACCTGCTGTAGAGAGTGATGATGCTCCTGCTCCCTGCGCTGAGGAATCAAAGCCCGACAGCGAGGAGAAAAAGCCCGAGCCCAAACCTGAACCCGAGACTGAGCCCGAGCCTAATGGTCTTGAGGATGCTCTCCAAAGCCTCTTCCGTGAAAAGAAGGCAGCAGCAACCACACCCACATCCGAAGCACCTGCTGCAGACGACGGCAAAAAAGCACCCGATGAGGATGCACCTGCTTGCGAGATTACAGGCGAAGCCAGAAGAAAAGCATTAGCTTATGCAATTGATGTCTGCAACAAATCATTAAAGAAGCACAATCACGCATATGAGTTCAAAACCACCTCAATGCTTAAACCAAAGCAAATTGCAAATGCTATTAATAAACACAGAGGCATTATTTCAGAAAACGATGTTTTGGCCATAATGGATGAGACTCTTTTCGGAACAGGAAAAACCGGATTTATTGTTACAGAAAATTTCTTTATAAGCAATATATGGCTTTTTAACTACACGTTAGACCTTCGTGAAATCGTTGCTTTCAAACCTTCGGGAAAAGATGATATTGATTTTGTTTTCAAAAATAATGTTTCAAAAACATTTTACTTCAGCATCTACCGCGATTCCTTTGTCGACTTTTTCGAAGCATATTTTTCTTCTCTTAAAGCACTTTGATTTTAAAGCCCCTTAATATACCGACGTTCCGATCTTTTGTTTAACACAAAAAGTCAAACTTTCTAATATGCGGAGAT
>JAZRRC010000125.1:0-3858 GCA_045650355.1 Candidatus Avispirillum sp.
ACCCTTCCACCGCCTCGATACAGATATCAATAATCGTTCGTTTATCTTCGTGGCGGTCCCCCTCCCCTTCACGCTGTGCGAGAAGTGGAGGCTCGGAGTTTGATCTTTTTGCACTTCAAACTTTAGTTTGCATCTCCCCGACAAACCAGAATTTGAAGTTGAAGAATAAACAATAAAGAATAAAAATGGCTACGAGTATACCCATAGCCATTTCTTTTCAAAGTTTTTTGAGAGTGCAGAGGTAACTTCCGAAAATATAGTCGATTAGCTTCGCCTCGATACACTCAGCTCGCTACTCTCCTTATTTTCGTGACCTCGTTGAAAAAACGATACTTAATCGTTTTTTCTTCCTCGTCTTTTTACAAAAAAGTTCTCTGCTTTATAAACTATTTTATTCTCGCAAGCTTTCCTACGCCTTCGTTAAACTTTGCGGCAAAGAGCTTTATTTCTTCCTCTGTATTCAGGTGAGAAAGGCTGACTCTTACGGAGCAGTCTGCTTCGCCTGCGGGTACTCCGAAAGCGGTCAGCGCATGGCTGACTCCCTTTGATCTTGCGGAGCAAGCACTTCCTGCGCTGATGCAGATTCCCTCTCCCGAGAGGAAATTCAGCATAGTTTCGCTTTTGATAGCGGGGAGGGTCATATTTGCAACGCAATCAAGGCCTTTTTTAGGGCGGTTGATACGCACCTCATCGGAGATCTCGCTTTCAAGAAGGGCACGAAGGGTCTTCACCTTTGCTGCTCTTTCGCCCATTTCGCGGGCGGCTTCTACTGCTGCCACTCCGAAGGCCGCAATTGCGGGGATATTCTCAGTTCCCGAGCGGAGTCCGCCCTCCTGACCGCCACCGAGTGTGACGGCAACGAGGCGCTTTGCTCTCAGAACCTCAGCAGTTACGAAAAGTGCACCGACGCCCTTAGGAGCATTCACCTTATGTCCGCTTACGGAAATTGCATCAACTCCAAGGCTCTTCAAAGTGAATTTCGTTTTAAGATAGCCCTGCACCGCATCGCAATGGATAAATGCTCGGGGAGCATTTTCACGGACGATGGCCGCTGCCTGAGCAACGTCATAAAGGGCGCCCGTTTCATTATTTACAAGCATAAATGATGCAAGAATTGTTTTTGAATCGCAGTTTTTTCTGAGATATTCAAGGTCGAGCTCGCCGCCGACGGTAGGCACTCTGAAAATCTCAAAGCCCTGTCTTTCAAGCTCGTTTGCACATTCATTGACGGAAGGGTGCTCGCCGTCTGTTATAAAGACCTTGCCCCCGTTTCGCTCCTTTGCACGTACAGAGCCGAAGATGGCAAGATTATTTGCTTCGCTTCCGCCTGCGGTGAAGATAACCTGTCCGTCCTGAGGGCGGCGGATGCCCATAGTAAGACCTACTGCCGCTCTTGCTTCCTCAAGAAGTCTGTGAGCCGCATTTCCCGCTGCATGAACTGACCCCGCATTGCCGTATGAAACGGACAAAGCCTCTCTCATTTTTTCGAGAGAGGCTGTGCTCGGACAAGTTGTTGCGCTGTTATCCAGATAAACAAATGTCTTTTCCATATTACTTCTTGAACTCAAAGGCCTCTATCATCTGTGTGCGCTCTTCAAGGTGGTTCTCGTTATATTCGGGAACGGATGTATATGTAACGTAATAAACGTAGTAATCCTTGATAACTGCAGTTACGATAAAGTTATATGTGTTTTCTCCAAGCTTCGCTGTGAAGGAAAACTCCTTACCCTTGATGCCGCCAAGCTTCGCATCGGACTTCTCCACCTTGGAAACGTCCTCATAAACTGTCTTCATTTCCTTTTCAAAGCCCTTCCACCAGTCCTCAACTGTGAGAATATCGGAGCTGATGGCATATGCTGTTGCGGAAATGCTTGTGGGGTCTCCTGAGGAGAAGTTTGCGCTTGTATAAAGATCGGACTTATCTACTCTCCATGCCTCGGGAACGTACATAAAGTAGTCCACGTTATCACCGGAAGCAAGCTTCATGCCGCTGGGGGCATCGGACTCCTTCTTTGAGCAGGAGCAGAATACTGCAAGGCACATAACAAGTGCAAGTGCAAGAGCTATAATTCTTTTCATAATTTACCTCAAAATTAATTCATATCAATACCGACGGTGCCGGAATGGATAACCTCAATATTGCCGAAGATCTCAAAGGATCTGAGCGCCGCAGTTACGCAGGCGGAGTCGCCCGCAACCTCAACGATAACGCTCTTTTTGCCAACTCCCGCACTTTTACAGCCGAGAAGGGAGCAAACGTTGAGAACCTCAACTCTTTTTTCGGGAGTTGAGCATGGAACACGGATGAGAAGCATCTCTCGGGAAACGAATTCCCATTCTTCCCCTCCGTCACACTTGACGTCTATAACCTCCATGCATCGCTCAAGCTGGCGGGCAAGGAGCTCAACGTCATCATCAGTTCCGATAACCGTTACGGTTATATGGTAAACGCCTTCCTCATGGGTCATACCTGTTACAAGGCTTTCGATGTTGTAGCCTCGCCTTGTGAACAGTCCCGTGATTCTTGAAAGAACGCCGGGACGGTTATCAACCTTGACCATGATAAGGTGCTTTGTTTCTTTAGCCATTTTATGCTCCATTCAGCCGCCTTGATCGGCGGCGCAAAATGTAATGCAACTCGAACGAGTTTCGAAAGAAACAAAAATGGGTTGGGTCCCATTTTTAGTGAGAGTGTTGGCGTGAAAAAGGTGAAGCTAAAATTTTTCCATGCTGAATTTTCACGCTCGTTCCCTTTCTTTAGCCCTCGTAAAGAGGATATTTTTCGCAGATCTCCGTAACCTTTTCGCGGATGTAGTCTGCCTTTGTCTCAAATTCAGTAGCTGTGAGAGTGATGAGATGAGCAAGAACCTTCATATCCTCAACACCGAGGCCTCTGGAGGTAACTGCGGGAGTACCGATACGGATACCGCTTGTTACGAAGGGCTTTTCGGGGTCGTTGGGGATAGCGTTCTTATTAACTGTGATATAAACCTCGTCAAGACGCTTTTCCATTTCCTTGCCTGTGATGCCCATGGGGCGAAGGTCTACAAGCATAAGGTGGTTGTCTGTGCCGCCTGAAACAAGGTTGAAGCCACCCTCAAGAAGTCCCTCTGCAAGAGCCTTTGCATTATCAACGATTCTCTGCTGATATTCCTTGAAGGAGGGCTTGAGCGCTTCGCCGAAGCAGACAGCCTTGGAAGCGATAACGTGCTCAAGAGGACCGCCCTGCATTCCGGGGAAGATCGCCTTGTTAATAGCCTTAGCATACTCCTCCTTGCAAAGGATAAGTCCGCCGCGGGGACCGCGGAGAGTCTTATGAGTTGTGGTTGTTACTACGTCTGCATAGGGAATGGGGCTCTCATGTACGCCTGCCGCAACAAGACCTGCGATGTGGGCCATATCTACCATGAAGAGGGCGCCCACAGACTTTGCGATCTCGGAGATTCTCTTGAAATCGATTGCTCTGGGGTATGCGGATGCACCTGCTACGATGAGCTTCGGCTTACATTCCTTTGCAATTCTCTCCATCTCGTCGTAGTCGATGAAGCCTTCGTCATTTACTCCGTAAGGAACGAAGTTGTAGTTGATACCTGAGAAGTTTACGGGGCTTCCGTGAGTGAGGTGACCGCCGTGAGCAAGGTTCATGCCCATGATAGTATCACCGTGGTTTACGAGAGCGTGGTAAACTGCGATATTTGCCTGAGCACCTGAGTGGGGCTGAACGTTTGCATGGTCTGCACCGAAGAGCTTGCAGGCTCTCTCGATTGCAATATTCTCAACAACGTCTACACACTCGCAGCCACCGTAGTAGCGGTGTGCGGGGTAGCCCTCTGCATACTTGTTTGTGAGGGGTGTGCC
>JAZRRC010000126.1:0-8535 GCA_045650355.1 Candidatus Avispirillum sp.
AGCTTCGTTCTGCTCTTGAAAAGATGGGCGGTACGTCTCTCAAGGGTCTCAAGCCTATAGTTGACCGTAAGAGCGAATCTACTCTCGTTGTTCGTGAGGTTGCGGCAGCAGCAGCGGAGATGGCCTCCACAAAGACAGGAGCTCTCATCGTATGCGAGCGAACAACTAAGCTTGGCGATATCATTTCCACAGGAAGTGTTATTGATGCTCAGGTAAACTCATTTCTTATCAGAAATATATTTTTCAATAAGGCACCTCTCCACGACGGTGCAGCGATTATTTCCGGCGGCAGACTCTATGCTGCAGGATGCCTTCTTCCTCTTTCTGCCCAGAATGATATTAACCGTGACCTTGGTACACGTCACAGAGCGGCTCTTGGTCTCAGCGAAAACAGCGATGCTGTTGTTATCGTAGTTTCAGAGGAAACAGGCACAATTTCCGTTGCAGTAGACGGAAAGCTTTCCCGCGGATTTGATCAGGATACTCTTCGTGCCCGTCTTGTTGAGCTTCTTGTTCAGGAATCTGATAAGGAGCCCATTAAGGTGATCAAGCCCAGAAAGAAGAAGAGTAAGTCAAAGAATTCAATGGAGGCTGATGCTGATGAAAACTGAAAATAAGTTCCTCGGCTTTATCCGCCGTTATCATATCATTCCTAAGATCGTTTGCGTAGTTCTTGCATTCATTTTTTGGATCTACGTTATGGAGATCGACAGTCCCGACAACGAGGATACCTTTGAGGATATCTATATTACCGTTCTCGGTACAAGCGAGCTTGAAAACGAGAAGAACCTCTCCGTTTTCAGCGGTTACGATACTCTTGTTGACGTTACTGTAAAGGGTCAGAAAAGTGTTATTTCCAAGTATACCTCTGAGGATATCGTGATCACTGCCGACGTTTCTGAAATTGAGAAAAGCGGTATGTATACTCTGGAGCTGTTCTTTGATCTGCCTTCCGGTCTTACTCTGGTTGATTCAACAGCCAGAGAGGTCAATATGTTTATTGACAGAAGAACGTCAGCTAATATTACCGTTGAGCCTCTTTTGAAGGGCTATAAGATTCAGACAGCAGATTATGCTCTCGGTGATATTACCTGCGATACTCAGCTTATTACCGTATCAGGACCCGAATCTGTAATCAAAGATATCGATAAGGGTATTGTTGAGGTTAATATGGGAGATGAGCATCTGACTCAGTCCTTAACTACAGACGGTACTATCGTTTTGAAAAATCAGAACGGAGAAAATATTGACAGCAAGTACGTCAGACTTTCAAAGACTTCCGTTTCTGTTAATATCCCCGTTTTCGGATTTAAAAATATTCCTCTTCGTGTTACCACTAAAAACGGCTTTTACACAAAGGAGAATTCTTCTGTAACCGTAAATCCCGAGGTTATAAGAGTTAAGGGCGAGCCCTCAGTTCTCAGCAATCTTGAATATATCGATATTACTACCATAGATGAAAAGAAGATTGCCGGAGATACGGAGCTTAACGTTGATATAACTCTTCCAGAAAACGTTTATGCAGCAGACGGTGAGCCTTCTGATGCTACGGTTTCCATTAAGCTTAATAATTTCATTAAAAAGACTTTTATCATTGAAAAGTTCCTTATTATCAATGCAGGTGATATAAACGTTGAGGTTGTTGACGAGTCTATTGCAGTTACTGTAATCGGCGAGAGAGGCACCGTTAACAGACTTACTGCTGATGATATAAGTGTAACTGTTGATTTTACAAACTATAAGGATAATACGGGTATAGTTAATACCCCCGCTGTTATCACAGTAAATACAGATGAAGGAACAGCTTATGAGCTGGGCTTCTACGACGTTCAGGTACAGATAAAATGACTAGCCGCATAATTGTTGACAATATTAGAATTCCCATAACAGCCGGTGATGGAGAGGCTATCGCAATTGCCGAAAGAATTCTTAGAAAAAACAGAATTTCATATGACAAAAGCTCTCTTCATATCCATAAGAAATCAGTTGATGCAAGAAAAAAGAAGGATATTACCTTCGTTTGCTCAGTAACTGCAAAGGCTGATTCCTGTAAGGCTGTGTCTGTCCCAGGTATCAGAATCACACCTGAAGAGGAGCTTACCTTTAAAAACGGTACGGAAAAGATGGAGGGAAGACCTTATATTATAGGTTTTGGCCCTGCAGGAATTTTCTGTGGACTTATACTTGCCGCTCACGGACTTCGTCCTGTTATTCTTGAAAGAGGCGCCGACGTGAGATCACGTGTTCGTGCTGTTGAGAAGTTTTATGAGACAGGCGTTCTCGATACTGAAACAAATATTCAGTTTGGCGCAGGTGGAGCGGGTACTTTTTCCGACGGTAAGCTTGTAACGAGAATCGGTGATTCCAGAATTTCATACGTTCTTTCCAAGCTTTGCGAGCTTGGAGCTCCTGAAAGCATTATGTGGAATGCAAAGCCTCATATCGGCACAGACGTGCTGAGAGAGGTGGTTTCCCGTGCTGCTGATGAGATCATATCTTACGGCGGAGAAATTCTTTACAATACTAAGGCTGATTCAGTAGGTGACGGATACGTTGTTGTCAACGGTGAAAAGATTTCCTGCGGTCCCGTTATACTTGCACCCGGTCATTCCTCAAGAGATACCTATATGAATCTTATTGACGGAGGGTATGCTGTCGAGGCGAAGCCCTTTTCCATCGGTGTTCGTGCTGAGCACCTTCAGATTGAGCTTGACCGTGCTATGTTTGGCGATGAGGCGCTTTCAGAGGTCCTCGGTCATGCAGAGTATCAGCTTTCTCACAGATCAGGTGATCGAGGTGTTTATACCTTCTGTATGTGTCCCGGCGGTGAGGTGGTTGCAGCGGCATCCGAGGAGGGTGGCGTTGTAACTAACGGCATGAGCTATCATGCAAGAGACGGAAGAAATGCCAATGCCGCAGTTGCAGTTTCAGTTCTTCCTTCCGATTTTGCAGGTGATCCTGTAAAGGCTATTGAATTTCAAAGAAAGCTTGAAAGAGCAGCTTTTCTGGCAGGTGGCAGCACCTATGCGGCACCTTGCCAGTCTATCGGCGCCCTTATGGAGGGAAAAGAGGGCGGATTCGGTTCGAAAATTGTTCCCACATATATGAATTCTAACGTAAAGGCGGCAGATTTTAATAAACTGCTTCCTGATTTTGCATCATCTCTTCTTAAAGAGGGACTTTCTGTATTCGGCAGAAAGATCAAGGGATATGACAGAGCTGACGTGCCTCTCACAGGTATTGAAACTCGAACATCTGCCCCCCTCAGAATCCTTCGCGATGAGAGACTTCTCGCTCTCGGTCACAGCTTGGTTTATCCTTGCGGTGAGGGAGCAGGATATGCCGGAGGAATCACAAGTGCCGCAGTTGACGGCCTGCGAGTTGCCGAGGCAATTCTCGCACGATTTATGAGAGACTGACTGATTTCGATTATTTTTTAATTAAGGATATATATAATAATGTCATTGAGAAAACCGAGAAAATGGCTTGTGAAGGCTTCTCACGCTGAAACAGAGAAGAGTGCGCAGGTCGAAAGAATTTCAAAAGAGCTCGGTATTTGTGCCCCTACGGTTCAGCTTCTTCTGAACCGAGGCTGTACTGATGCTCACAGCTGTGTTGACTTCCTTGAGAAGAAAACAGAACAGCTTCATGATCCTTTCCTTATGAAGGATATGAAAAAGGCGGCAGAGCGAATTCTCGCTGTTGCCGAATTAGGAAAGAGAATAGTTATTTACGGTGACTACGACGTAGACGGAGTTACTTCAGTTTCTATTCTTTATATGTACCTTGAGTCCATCGGAGCTGACGTGGGATATTATATTCCTTCCCGTCTTGGCGAGGGCTACGGTATGTCCCACGATTCACTTTGCAAGCTTCACTCCGAGGGCTGCTCCATGATCATTACCGTTGATACCGGTATTACAGCAACTGAGGAGGCAGAGCTTATTCTCAGCCTCGGCATGGAGCTTATTATCACAGACCATCATGAGTGCTATGCAGACGTCCCCCGTGCTTATGCTGTTGTCAATCCCAAGCAGCAGGATTGTCCCTATCCCTTTAAGGAGCTTGCAGGCGTAGGAGTTGTATTCAAGCTTCTGTGCGCAATGGAGATACTTAATTCTCCCGCTCTTTCTCCTCTTGAGGCAGTTAAGAGGGTTGCGGATAAGTATATTGACCTTGTTGCCATCGGTACTGTTGCCGACGTTATGCCCCTCAGAGATGAAAACAGACTTATTGTTTCAAAGGGTCTTCATACTGTGGAAAACTCTCCCAGAGTTTCTCTTGAGGCATTGCTTAATGCTTCTGTTGGTGATAATAAAACTGTCCATAAGCATAAGATAACCTCAGGTTATATTGGCTATACCATTGCTCCCAGAGTTAATGCTGCGGGAAGAATCCGATCAGCATCTATAGCAGTTGAGCTGTTCCTTTGCAATGATCCTGTTCGTGCAAGAAGCCTTGCAGAGGATCTTTGCGAGATCAATAAGGAACGTCAGATAGAAGAAAATAAGATCATAGAGCAGGCATTTGCAAAGATCAATGAGGAGCATGATTTCGAGCATGATCCCGTTATTGTGCTTGCAGATGAATCCTGGCATCACGGTATTATCGGTATCGTTGCATCTAAGATCACAGAAAAATATTCCCGCCCCTGTATCCTCATATCATTTGATGACGTGGGAGACGGAAGCGGTGAAATTTCAAACGAGGATTCCGATATAGGAAAGGGAAGCGGCAGAAGCATCAAGGGTATGAATCTTGTTGATGCACTCACTCATTGCTCAGACCTCCTTTTGAAGTATGGCGGTCACGAGCTTGCTGCAGGTCTTTCCATTGAGCGCGGAATGCTTGACGATTTCAAGCAGAGAATCAATGATTATGCAAGAGGTTGCTTTGATTCCGAGCAGCCCGTTGCGTCACTTGAGGCAGAGTGTGAGCTTTATGCTTCCGATGTAACAATGCAGCAGGCAATCGAGCTTTACGGACTTGAGCCTTACGGTGTTTCAAATCCTGTTCCTGTGTTTGTAATGTACGGAATGAGAGTAGCTCACGTATCCTCAGTCGGCGGAGGTAAGCATACAAAGCTGACTCTTGCCAAGGATAACCTTGTAATTACGGCAATGTATTTCAGATACAGCCCTGCTGAGCTTGATATATACGAGAATGACGAAATTGATGTAATGTTTAATCTTGATATCAATGAATATCAGAATATGAAGAGCCTTCAGTATATCGTCAAGGATATTCGTCTTTCAAGTGAGCTTGCAAAGAAGGAAGCAGCAGAGCGAGATCTTTATAAAAGAATAAATGACGGTGTTTTTGATCCCTCATCTATTTCTTCAAGCGAGATCGAAACAATTCTCCCTCAGAGAAGTGATTTTGCCGCTATATATAATCTCCTGAAAAAGGAGCTTAGAATGGATCACGATACATTCAGTATCAGAGCACTTTGTAAGCTTCTCACTCAGAATGGAGTTCCTAACAGATACGTTAAGGTTAAATACATAATCCGTGTGTTCCAGGAGCTTAATATCCTTGGAGTAGACGAGATCGACTCCGATGCTGAAATTTACAGATTTAAATATATTTACGTAAAGAATAAGGCAGATCTTGATAAGTCAAACATTTTAAGAAAGCTTAAGTCATCATTGTTTTCAAAATAAAACGGTAACAAATATGTTGAACTATAGTGAAACAGATACAAGATTGGAACAAATTAAAAGCCTTCTCGGTATGCTTACCGCAAGCGGCAAGAAATTTGATATTCCTAAAATCAAAAATGCATTTCTTTATGCATCCGATATGCACGAGGGCCAGTTCCGTAAAAGCGGAGAGCCCTATATCGTGCATCCTATTTCAGTTGCGGAGATAGTTGCGGCGCTTGGTCTCGATACTGATTCCATTTGTGCTGCCTTTCTTCACGATACTGTTGAGGACTGCTCTGAAAAGACTAATCTTGGCTTAATAACCGAATATTTTGGCAGTGAAGTTGCTATGCTCGTAGACGGTCTTACAAAGCTTGTCGATATGAATATCGAGGATAAGGAAGAGGCGCAGATGGAGAATATCCGCCGTATGCTTCTTGCTATGTCCAAGGATATCCGTGTTATCTTCGTTAAGCTTTGCGACAGACTCCATAATATGAGAACCCTCGATGCAAAGGCAGAGCATAAGAGAAGAGCAACAGCTCTTGAAACTATGCACGTTTATGCGCCTCTTGCACACCGTCTCGGTATCCAGCGTATTAAGCAGGAGCTTGAAAATCTTGCTCTCCTTCATCTTGACCCTATCGGATATTCCGAGGTTACAAATCATATTGAGGAAAAGTACGGTCAGAACAGAGACTTTATTGAGACAGTCCGTAAGAACATTTCCGAGGAGCTTGAAAAGTATAATCTCAAGTTTACTCTTGAGGGTCGAGTTAAGACGGTTTACAGTATCTACCGTAAAATGTATAACCAGGCCAAGGAGTTTGATGAGATATATGACTTCTATGCTCTGAGAATCATCGTAGAGACTGAGCTTGAGTGCTATACAGCCCTTGGTATCGTTCATGAGATGTTCAAGAGCGTCCCCGGTCGATTCAAGGACTATATCTCCACACCTAAGCCTAATATGTACCAGTCTCTCCATACAACCGTTATCGGCAGAGCGGGCGTGCCCTTTGAGGTTCAGATCAGAACCCGAGAGATGCACCATATTGCTGAATACGGTATTGCAGCTCACTGGAAATATAAGTCAGGCGCACAGAGCAAGGAAGAGATCGATAATAAGCTTGAATGGATCTCCAGACTTATTGAGTCTGAGGGCGAAAATCTCAGCAACGATGACTTCATGCAGGCCCTTAAAATCGATATTTTCCACGATGAGACATTCGTGTTCACACCTAAGGGAGACGTTATCGCACTTCCTCAGGGCGCAACACTTATTGACTTTGCATACGCTATCCACTCTCAGGTTGGTAACAGAATGGTTGGCGCAAAGATCAACGGCATGATCTCTCCCATCGATCGCTGTCCTCAGAACGGTGAGATCGTAGAGATCATTACGTCTGCTTCCTCCAAGGGACCCAGCCGAGACTGGCTTAAGATAGTTAAGACAGGTGAAGCACGCAGTAAGATCAGACAGTGGTTCAAGAAGGAAAAGAGAGCAGAGAACATCGTTATCGGACGTGCCGATATCGACCGTGAGATCGCGAGAATTTCTAAAAATACAACTGAAGCTATGCGTACCGAGATCATTGCCGCTGTTGCAAGACGTGTAGGTATGCAGGAGGCAGATGACCTTTGCAATGCTGTCGGTTACGGCGGTATGCCTATTTCCAAGATCCTTCCCAAGCTTCGTGATGAGGTTGAAAAGGTTGTTAAGCCCGAGGAAGAGGCACCTAAGGTAATTGAAGCGCAGGAGGTTAAAACTGTTGCCGCTCCCTCCAACGGAAAGTCCGGCGGTATTATTATCGACGGCGAAAGAGGATGTGCCTTCAAGTTTGCCAAGTGCTGTAATCCTCTCCCCGGTGACCCCATTATCGGATTTATCACTAAGGGATATGGTGTTTCCATCCATAAGCACGATTGTCCCAACGTTATCAGCGGCAAGAAGAACGAGGAGTTTTTCCAGCGCTGGATAAAGGCAGAATGGGATCTTTCCGAGGTCAAGCAGAGCAATGCGGGTATCTACGAGGCAGTTACCCAGATTTTTGCGGATAACGATATTTCCGTTATTGCCAACATTACGGCAGTGCTTGCGGATATGAGAGTTTCTATTCTTCAGATCAATTCCAGAATGGATTCTCCCGATTCCACAGTTATTACTCTTAAGTTTACCTGTAAGGATATCGGTCACTTTAATTCCGTAGTATCCCGACTTCGTAATGTTGCACACGTTAACAATGTTATAAGAGGATTTAACTAAAATGATAGCAGTACTTCAGAGAATCCTTGAGGCATCCGTCGTAGCAGACGGAGAGCCCTATTCTCAGTGCGGCAAGGGACTTCTCATCCTTCTCGGTGTAAGCTCGGAGGATGATGAAAAGGATGCGACCCTCCTTGCCGATAAAATTTCCAAAATGCGTATTTTTGAGGATAGTGAAGAAAAAATGAATCTTTCCGTCAATGATATTGGCGGTAGTGTTATGGTCGTTCCCAATTTCACTCTCCTTGCAGGATACAAGAAGGGAAATCGCCCCGATTTCATCAGAAGCGCAAAGCCTGACCGTGCAAATGAGCTTTTTGAGTTCTTCTGCAGCTATATTTCAGGTATTGTTCCTTTTGTTGCCAAGGGTAAATTTCAGTCTGATATGAAGGTTTCCCTTGTAAATGACGGCCCCGTGACAATTTCAATGGACTCAAGAGTCCTCAGAGGCACGAGGGAGATATGACCTTATATACAGAAGGCAATATCAGCCGATATTACGCAGAAACCCTTGTTCTTCTTTTCTTCCCCGGATCAAAGTTTCCCGTGGATGGAAGCGGCGGTGAGCCCATTGTCCGTATGTCCGTTTGTGAGGGAAACGGAGAGATGTGCGGAAAGGTACAT
>JAZRRC010000127.1:0-1794 GCA_045650355.1 Candidatus Avispirillum sp.
CTTCGCAAAACACCGCACTGCGGTATTTTACTCCGCTCAGGATGACGCAAAAATGGCATTCTCGCCATCATAACCTCCCCGACAAACCCGAATTTCTCTTATTACGTTGCAAATAATATCTTCCTATTGTTTTTGTGGCAAAATGGTGGTATAATATCTTCATTAATTACACTTCGGAGAAATGTTATGCACGATATTATTATTGTTGGCGCAGGTCCTGCGGGTCTCACTGCTGCCGTTTATGCAAGAAGAGCCGAAAAGTCCTGTCTCATTATCGAGAAGAGCACCTTCGGCGGTCAGATCACCTTCTCGCCCAAGATCGAAAACTACCCTGCCTTCAAGGAAATCGGCGGAAACGAGCTTGCCGACCTTATGGTGGAGCAGGCGCTTGAGATGGGCGCTGAGATCGATCTCGGCACTGTTTGCGAAATTATTGACAACGGTGACACCAAAACCGTTAAGACTAAAGAGGGTGATGAATACACAGCCAAGGCTGTTATCCTTGCCACAGGTGCTAAGCACAGAATGCTTGGCGTTGAGGGCGAAGCAGCTCTTGTGGGCAACGGAATCTCCTTCTGCGCAGTTTGCGACGGCGCTTTCTACAAGGGTCAGCGTGTTGCGGTCATCGGCGGCGGAAACTCCGCTTTGCAGGAGGCTGTTCTCCTTTCCGATACTGCAAGCGAGGTTACTCTCGTTCAGAATCTTGACTACTTCACAGGCGAAGCAGGCCTTCTTGAGACTCTCAAGAAAAAGTCAAACGTTAAATATATTACAGGCACCACAGTTTCCGGATTTATTTCCGAAAACGGACTTCTCACAGGTCTTAAGCTGAAAAATGCTGAAGGCGAGGAATCTGACCTCTCTGTTGACGGCGTGTTTATCGCCATCGGCCTCGCTCCCGACAACGGCGATTTTGCCTCTGTTGCAGCTCTTGACCAGTACGGCTACTTCGACTCCTGCGAGGACTGCCGCACATCCACCCCCGGCATTTTCGTTGCAGGTGATGCAAGACAGAAAAAGATCCGCCAGATCACCACAGCAACAGCAGACGGCGCAGTATCCGCTCTTGCAGCCTGCTCCTACATCGACAGTCTGTAAGGAGGTGCCAAAATGTCTGACTATATTCTTTTTGACCTTGACGGTACTCTTACCGACCCCGCTGAGGGAATAACCAATTCCGTTGCCTATGCTCTTGCAAAGTACGGCATTGAGGTGGAGGACAAAACCACCCTCAACACCTTTATCGGACCTCCTCTCAGCGAGTCCTTTCGCAAATATTTCAAGTTCTCCATTCTCCAGTCTGTTGACGCAGTTACGAAATACAGAGAATATTACCACGACAGGGGCATCTTTGAAAACCGCCTTTACGACGGCATCCCCGAGATGCTTGCAGCCCTGAAGGCAGCGGGAAAGTGCGTCATTATGGCAACGTCAAAGCCTACTGTTTTTGCCGAGCGCATTGCTGTGCATTTTGATTTCAGAAAGTATTTCGATATAATTGTTGGAAGCGAGCTTGACGGCACGAGAGTTGATAAGGCAGAGGTTATAAAGGAAGCCCTCAGACAGGCAGGAAATCCCGCCCCCGAGTCATGCATCATGGTGGGCGACAGACTCCACGACGTTGAGGGAGCAAAGAAAAACGGTATGCGCTGCATCGGCGTCCTCTACGGCTACGGCAGCCACGACGAGCTGACAGAAGCCGGCGCAGACACCATCGTTGACTCCGTCAGCACTCTCTCATCTGTACTCTTAAAATAAACAAAAAGGAAGGAAACGGTCGCTTTTTTGAAAAAA
>JAZRRC010000128.1:0-10102 GCA_045650355.1 Candidatus Avispirillum sp.
AGAGCCCTATCTCGAAATTCCCGTTGTAGGCTCAAACAGCTCCTCTATTACAACAGTATCTATCCCCGCAGGCACCTCCAAGTTCTATAGCATCCAGCGTATCGGCGGCATGGTTGTTACAATCAACAATGCAAGCGCATACGTTGTATGCAACGGCATCAGATACGATGCTCAGGGCGGTGTTCTTACATTTGTAGCTCCTGCAGCTCTCGCAAGCGATTTCATCACTCTTGAGATCGGTAACAAGGGCGGCGCCGCTACTGCCTTCACTCTCGTATTTACAAACATCGTTGGTACTCAGGCTAACCCCAAGGTTATTGGCGCAGGTGCTATCGGTACAACTCAGACAATCTCTCTTCCCGAGGGCGACTCTGACGGATATAACTACAAGTACAAGGCTGAAAAGGCAGGCACTATCCGCTTCTATATCACAGCATCCGCTGATTCCATCCTTTCTGTTACAAACAACAGAAACTCCGCACAGCGCACCACAGATTCCGACAGCCTCTCCGATGCTAACGGAACATACGTGGAAATGGAGGTTCAGGCAGGCGATGAGCTTATTATCATCGTTGGTGCTGCCCCCAATAAGCGCAACAAGTTCCCCGCTGTAACCATTAACTGGTACGGCAAATACATTTAATCAAAAAACTATTGCAATGACAGAATAATTGTGGTAGAATACCACATATTTGCTTTTGCAATTATTTACAACTAAATACTTTAAGGAGGTTTAAAACTATGAAAAAGGTTTTAAGCATCATTATGGTGCTGGCGATGCTTCTTGCGTCAGTATCCGTAACTGTATTTGCTGATGATCTCGGCACATACGCAAACCCCTATCAGGTTGCAGCCGGCGCTCTCACACCTACTATCATCACAGTTCCCGCTGAGGGCGATGCATACGTATTTGTAGACGACGCTAACGGCTCTACACTTACAATCGGCGAAGCTACAAGCGCAGGCTACACAGTTTACTACGGCAGAATGCCCATCACACCCGATGCTGACGGTAAACTTGAGTTCACAATGGACCCCCAGGGCACATTCTTCAACATCGTGAACCCCACAGCTGAGGCTATCGTAGTTTACATCAAGCTTACAGCAGGCACAGGTGCTTCCAACGCAGGCACAATCGACAACCCCGAGGTTGTTACTCTTGAAAAGAACGAGTACAGCGGCGAGTTCGGTGCATACCTCACAAATGAGCTTGCAGCAAACAATCAGGGCTACTACTACTCCATCACAGCTCCCGCAGACGGCACTTTCCAGGTATTTGCTTCTGCATACGGCTATGATGAAAACGGAGACTACATTGACCTCGGTTACATGTTCTTCGTAAACAACATCACTAAGGGCACATACGGTGATATGCGCTACAGCGATGACCAGGTATTCCAGGAAGAGCTCTGGGGCGTTGAAACTGTAAACGTTAGCGAGGGCGATGAGCTCATTATCTTCGCTACAACTTACAACCCCGAAACTCCCTGGTCTGCTCCTGCAGGTAACGTAGGTATCAACGTTGCTTTCTCCGGCATCGGCTCCTACCTCTGCCCCGAGGTTACAGAGGGCGGCAACAAGACAACAACTCTTGAAGAAGGCAATCAGGGCTACTACTATCAGTGGACAGCTACTGAGGAAGGCACAGTTACAGTAAGCATCGATTCCGCAACAGGCTGGATGTACAGCATCGACTGTGAGTACGCAGACGGCTCCGCTACATACGGCGATATCCACTGGAGCGATGACGATCCCGTTGTTTCTTCCGAGTCCTTTGATGTTGAAATCGGCTCTACTCTCAGAATCTTCATCAGCACATACGATCCCGCAAACTTCTTCTCCAATCCCGCAGGCAGCGTAGACTGGTCTATCTCCTTCGTTGCAGGCGACGTTGAAGGCGGCGGCGCAGGCAGCGGCGACGGCGAGGGCGACGGTGAAGACGACGGTGAGGGCGAAGGCGACATCACTAACAACTACATCGTAAGCGACAAGTACCTCCAGGTTGGTACAGACAGATACTCTCTCGATTGGGACTACATCTACACAGTATTCTGCTTCGAGCCTGAAACAACAGGTAAGTACACATTCTCCTCCGAAGAGGCATTCCTCGGTCTTGCAAGCTCTAACGGCATGTGGATCACAGTTGGCGAAAGCACAGACTACATCAGCGATGACGTTATCACAGAGTCCACATTCGAGTGGACCTGCACAAGCGTTGGTCAGTCCATCTGGGTTGCAGTTCTCGGCTTCTTTGATGCTGAGATCACAGTTGATTACGAGGAAGTTGTAATCAAGGAAATCCCCAAGGAAGGCTACGTTAATACAGTTACTCCCGAGGCATTCGTATTCAACGGTAACGCAGACGATCTCGACTACGTTGATACATTCGACGCAGTTGAAGATAAGGCAGTTCTCGGTGCTGACGGTTACTACCACCTCAACACAGCAGACGGCCCCATCCTCTTTGCAAACATC
This sequence comes from Candidatus Avispirillum sp., assembly GCA_045650355.1. Lineage (GTDB taxonomy): Bacteria > Bacillota > Clostridia > Oscillospirales > CAG-272 > Avispirillum. Next base: position 2,476 of record JAZRRC010000128.1, read on the forward strand.
AGCGATCCTATGATGTCTCTCTCCGCAGCTAACGACTACGGCCAGCTCAAGTACCTCATCTACGATGAGAACGGCGAGGTTGTTATGATCAAGGACTTCACAGAAGCAATGATCGAGTACATCGCATGCAAGGACGAGGCATCCGGACTCTATCCCCTTACAGCAGACCTTATGGAAGTATTCCAGAAGGCAGGCGAGTACCTCGGCTGGTACGGCGCTGAGGGCTGGATCGGTGGCGAACTTGCTGACGCTTGGATGTTCGCTTGCTACTACAGCGAGGACATCAAGGGCGAGGCAGACATCCCCACAGATGGCAACGCAAACAATAACAACAATAACGGTAACAACACAAACAACGACGCAGGTGCGAACCAGGGCACATCCGCTCCCTCCACAGGCGACAACGTAATCGTTATCGTAACACTTGCAGTTGTTGCAATCGCAACAATGGCAGCAGTACTCTTCATCAGAAGAAGAAGAGCTAACTAAGTAAAAAAACTTGCATTCCAATCGGAATGCAAGTTTTTTTGTTTGTGGGGTTATTTGCAGAACCTTTTTTGAAAAAAAGGTTCTGCACTTCAAAAAACTTCCAAAAGGGATTTATATAAATTCGGGTTTATCGGGAGAGTTTATGATGGGGAGAATGCCATTTTTTCGTCATCCTGAGCGGCGCAAAATACCGCAGTGCGGTGTTTTGCGAAGTCGAACCCGACCTAAGGGAGGGCGCCCTGTGGCGGGATCTACGAAATTTGATAGGCGACATCGGTAATCGTTCGGAGATCCTGCCTTCAAAGAAGGCACCATCCTAAGGGATGGTTCGACTCCGCAAACAACTCACCGGGTTGTTTGCTACGCTCAGGATGACGTATCAAGGTTTGCTCACCTTCGAATTTCGATTTGATTCTCGTGCAGATGGTAGGGAGGAGCAAGCCCCTCCCCTACGTTGTTCAATTAAACATCTCGCTAAACCCGAATTTACCATAAGATGAAGAATTCCGGCCCTGGGGGGAATTCAACCTAACCTATTCACTATTCACTATTACCTCTTACTTCTCCTTCTCCCTCTTTTCTAAATTTTATTTTACATCTTGAAGAATATTAACAGATAGTGTATAATAGAATTATAAAATGAGGGAGTGTGCGATCATGCTTTGTGAAAAGATTAAACAGGATTTTATTGCAATACTTAAAGAGGAGCTTATCCCCGCAATGGGCTGTACCGAGCCTATCGCTCTCGCTTATGCGGCGGCAAAGGGCTCTGCTGCTCTCGGAAAGCATCCTCAGCGTATCGTTGCAAAATGCAGCGGTAACATTATCAAAAACGTTCGCTGTGTCCGCATCCCCAATTCAGGCGGTATGACAGGCATTGAAGCGGCAGTTTCTCTCGGCGCTATCGCAGGTGATGCAGAGCGCTGTATGGAGGTTCTGGAGGCTGTTACTCCCGAGGGTCTTGAAAAGACTGTGGAGTTTCTCAGGGAGGGCCGCTGCGACGTTGAATACCTTGAATCCTCTATCCCCCTTCACTTCATAATCGAGCTTTTCGCAGACGATGACTGCGTTTCCGTTGAGGTGCGCTACAGCCACACAAACATCGTTCGCATCACAAAGAACGACAGCGTTCTCTTTATGACAGAGGATCTTCGCGAGGAGACCGAGGTTGCAGACCGCTCAGGTCTTTCTATTGAAAATATCTTCAACTTTGCCGAGGGCGTTGAGTATGAGCTTATCCGCCCCTTTGCCGAAAAGCAGGTTGAATGCAATATGGCAATCGCAGAGCGAGGCATGAAGGGCGACTACGGAATCGGCATCGGCAAGTCTATTCTTGAGGTCTATGCAAAGAGCACCTTCACAAATATCAGAGCTTATGCGGCTTCTGCAAGTGAGGCACGTATGGAGGGCTGCGATATGCCCGTTATAATCACCTCAGGAAGCGGAAACCAGGGAATCACATCAACGGTGCCCGTTATAGTTTATGCCCGTGAAAAGGGCGTCACAGAGGAAAGAATGCACCGTTCTCTCATCTTCTCAAGCCTTCTCACAGTTTATCAGAAAACATATATCGGTAAGCTCTCCGCATTCTGCGGCGCCGTGTCTGCGGCATGCGCTGCAGGCGCTGCCATCACCTTCATGGTAGGCGGCTGCCTTGAGCAGATCAAGGATACTATCGATAATACTCTTGCAGATATCCCCGGAATCATCTGCGACGGAGCGAAGGCATCCTGCGCAGTTAAGATCTCCTCTGCCCTCGATGCTGCCCTCTTTGCCCATACCCTTGCAATGCAGGGTAAGGTCTACGAGGCAAATACGGGTATCATCCGAGATGAAACCGCAAAGACCATCAGCAGCGTAGGTCACATCGGACGAGTGGGAATGCAGCCCACCGACCAGGAGATCGTTAAGCTTATGATCGAGAAAAAATAAAAAGGAAAAGAGCAGTAGCACAGCTACTGCTCTTTTTTTATTCGTTTTTACTTTCCTCTTATAACTCTACAAAGCTGGATTACAACGGTAGGCGCAAATGCAAGACCTGCAATGATTCCCACCTGAGAAAGAGTGAGCGCTGAAACTGAGAAGAGATTTGCAAGAAAGGGCACAAACAGCACAAGGGCAAGGAATGCGATTCCTGCGAAAAATGCTCCAAGGCTTGCCTTGTTTGACTTAAAGCCAAGTCTGAATATTGATCTGTCGCTTCTGCAGTTGAATCCGTGGAAAAGACGGGCAAGGGTAAGAGTTGCAAATGCCATGGTGCTTGCAAGGGCGCTATCCCCTGCATTGAGTCCTATATAGAAGGCTGCCATGGTGCAGACAGCTATAAGTCCGCCCTGAACAAAGAGGTTTGCGGCAAAGCTCTTATTGAGGATTCCCTCTCCCGGGTCACGGGGCTTTGCAGAAAGAAGCGTCTTATCAGTAGGCTCCATTCCTATGGCAATTGCGGGAAGGGAGTCTGTGAGAAGATTCATAAAGAGAAGATGGACAGGGGCAAAGGGAGAAGGCAGAGCCATTATTGACGTATAAAGCACGGAAAGAATGCCTGCCATATTACCGGAAAGAAGGAACTTTATGGCATTCTTGATATTGCGGTATACGTTTCTTCCGTTTGCCACCGCCTTTATGATAGTTGCAAAATTATCATCTGTGAGTATCATCGCAGCGGCATCCTTGGAAACCTCTGTGCCTGTAATGCCCATGGCAACGCCTATGTCCGCCTTTTTAAGTGCGGGGGCATCGTTAACACCGTCTCCTGTCATAGCTACGATCTTACCCTTTTTCTGCCACGCATCAACGATGCGGATCTTGTTTTCGGGAGATACACGGGCATAGACGGAAACACTTTCAAGCTTTTCAAAAAGCTCCTCATCGGAAAAGCTGTCAAGCTCCATACCTGTAAGAGCTATATCACCGTCCTCAAAAATACCGATCTGTCTTGCGATTGCAGTTGCGGTTATCTTATGGTCGCCTGTTATCATTATAGGCTTGATTCCTGCACCCTTGGCATCGGCAACAGCCTCTGCAGACTCAACTCTGGGAGGGTCCATCATTGAGATAAGACCGATAAAGATGAAATCATTTTCATCGGAAAGATCAAGGACCTCGTTTTCGCTGCCTTCCTTATATGCAAAGGCAAGAACTCGCAGTCCGTTTTCGGAAAAGCGGCGATTGGTCTCTGTTATATCCTTGCGGTCGCTGTCGGTTATGGGTCTGACGCCCTCCTCGGTGCGGATACGGGTCGTTCTTTCAAGGATCACGTCAAGAGCACCCTTTGTGAGAACTCTGGGATTACCGTGGATAATATACTTTGCAGACATGAGCTTTCTGTCGGAGTCGAAGGGGATCTCAGCCATTCTGGGCATACCGCTTCTTACAAGCTCCTCATCAAGATCGATGGAGCGCACCATTTCAAGAAGGCAATACTCGGTAGGATCGCCGATACCCTTTCCGTCAACCACGCTTGAATCGTTTGCAAGCATTGCATTGTAAAGGAGATAGCGGTGAAGTCTGCTTTTCAGGTCAAGCTCCTGAGGCGCTATAACCCTTCCGTCAATATAAACGTCGCAGACTGTCATTTTATTCTGAGTGAGAGTACCTGTCTTGTCAGAGCAGATGACAGATACACAGCCAAGGCTCTCAACTGCCTTGAGCTCCTTGATGATGGCGTTTTCCTTTGCCATTTTCTGCGTTCCCATAGCCTGAACGATGGTAACGATAGAGCTTAATGCCTCGGGGATAGCGGCAACAGCAAGTGCTACAGCAAACATAAGGGAATCGAGAATGGGCATATCTCGCCACAGGCTGAGAGCAAAGACCACAGCGCTGATTATCATAATGATAACGGCAAGATATTTGCTGAATTTATCAAGGCTTATCTGGAGGGGAGTCTTTTTCTCCTTTGTTGCGTTCATGAGGGCTGCGATCTTACCGATCTCAGTATTCATACCCGTGCCTGTAACTACAACAGTCGCTCTTCCGTATGTGACAAGACTTCCCGAATATACCATGTTAACACGGTCGCCGAGAGCGGATTCCTTTTCCATAGAGCAGTCCTGCTTTTCCACGTCTGTGGATTCTCCTGTGAGAGAGCTTTCGTTGACCTTAAGGGAGAAATTCTCTATAACCCTTCCGTCTGCAACCACCATATCTCCCGCCTCGAGAATAACGATATCTCCGGGAACGATATCAACGGAGGATATCTCCATCTTCTGACCGCCTCGGATGACCTTGGCGTGGGGAGCGGACAGGGATTTAAGGCTTGCAAGGGACTTCTCGGCCTTCTTATGCTGAACCGTGCCGAGAACTGCGTTCATGATGATTACAGCGAAAATAACGATAGTGCTTTCCACGTTTCCGGAAAGCATAGAGATGACGGCTGCTGCAATAAGGATAATAACAAGCAGATCCGCAAACTGAGAGAAAAACACCTGCAAAGTGCTCTTCTTTTTGCCCTCCTTCAGAGCATTGGGGCCTGTTTCTGAAAGGATAGACTCTGCTTTTTCCTTTGTGTGACCCTCAAGAGTCACTCCGAAATGAGAAAGCACGTCTTCTTTTTTCTGTAAGTAAAAATCCTTCATTTGTACCTCCTGAATAAAATAAGACCCTTAGTGCACGCAAAAAGCATACACCAAAGGTCTCGTAACCAAAATCGGTATGTACCACCAAGTTATTTCTAACTGAGCTTGTTGACGGTACATTAAAACTACTCCCCCTTGACGGGAATATTAAATTCAACTTTATTATATCCCGAAATAACAAAAAGTCAACTATCGGTCAAGATATTTAAAGTAGATTTAACATATGGAGTATTTTGTTAAATATCAGACATAAAAGCCCTATTCTTTTTCTGAACAATGCACTGATTTCATCATTCGTTTTTGTACTTTTCCACTAACGCATTGAATTGCGCTACGTATTTATCCAAGCGCTTCTGATGCTGCGGCAAATCAAGCCCAGGCTTTCTGAAGCCGCAAACGCGCACGTCATTCAGCATAGCATCTTCCTTGTTATAGGCACAAAGGCATTTTCCGGACAGTTGGGGATATTTCGCAACGATCCATGCAATTTCCTCCGTTGTCAGCATACCTGCATCAAAATCAAAGCGTTCCAGTGAAGGCATAGCTTTCAGCGCATCAAGACTTTTATTATTCAATCTGATATTGTTCAGCCATAAATGCTTCAACGCAGGCATCCATGCAAAGCATTCCAAGGATTCCATTGGATAGTTGTTAAAAATACTGCCTAAGAAATATACCGTTTCCATAACAGACGATGTTTTCAAAAGGTCAGGCTTTAATGTTATCTTTTTTGCATCGCTGACAGTGATAGTTTTCAAAGAAAGATTTTTGCTGAAATCCCAAAGCTTGTCTGCACGGATATTCCAGTACAGACTCACCTCTTCTAAATTCTCCAAATCCTCAAGCGGAGAGAAATCCTCAATCAACTGACATTTGAAAAAAGAAAGGTAACGATAGGACTTTCCGTAATGCTGTACGAAATATTCAAGGCTCTGCTGATTCATTCCGCAAATTTCCAGAATTTCAGTATTCTTTCCGCCAGCCATTTCAAAATCAACGTCGTCCGGTGTCATACAGCAAGGAGAAAGAGCACCCCCCTTAATGTTTTCGGGGCGAGAAACAAATAAACGTTTCGGTGTATCGTCTACATGAATAAAGAACTCTTTATTTCTTGTCATATCTTTATCCTCCGCTTCTTTCGGTACTTACACTAATTATCTCTTTTCGGAAAGGCAGGGTGTGTGCCCTTTAATATTTGCCCGGTCATTTCTTGGGTTTGTGCCACCCAAACAGGAAATTTTGTTTTTAACTGTTCAATATGCTGGGCGGTTTTTTCTTCGTCGCCTATAGCTGCATACAGAATTGCCGCTGTGGCATCTGCGCCCGGTTGCGCCGGGTATTTTTGCGCTGCGTCCCAAGCCTTTTTTGCTTCCGGATATTGATGGAGCATCGTCAGACAGGATGTCAAATTCGTATAGGCAGAGCCGATTGCAGTTTCATCCCTATCATTTTCAGACGTTTCCAACAGACAGTCAATGGCGGTTTCATAATACCCTTTTGCTTTTTCAAATTGTGCCGCCGTATGGGCAGCTTTTGCCAGCTTCAGATAGGGCAGATAAAAACGATGACCAAATCCGCCTGCTTTTTCATACCATTCCAGCATTTGATCCCGTGCTCCGCCCATCTCAAAGCACAGACCGACAAAAAATGCCCAGGCTGCCTTGTCATCATCACAGGTACAATGGGGATAAATTTCTTTTAACAGCTCCATACCCCGCTTGACTTCCCGTCTGCTGATATGATTCAGAGCATTGATCAATACAATACGTACCTGCTGATTCTCAGCAAATGCAGGCTCTAAAATAGGTCCGAATGCTTGCCTGTGTACTTCCCAACTATATTGGAGAGCGAATTCGGCACTTTCAAAATCTATAGGTTCATTACTCATTTGTTCACCGCCTTTTTATTTATTATAACAGAAAACGAATGTAAACTCAATAATTTGAGCGCAAAAAGCGGCAAGGATAAAATCCCTTGCCGCCCTTTTGATTACGGTGCTTATTTTAATGCATTGTCTTCTGATGAAAAATTTGCCGCTTCCATCATATTCTCAATAAAAATGCCGTAGCCCTTGGTGGGGTCGTCAACGAGGACGTGGGTCACAGCTCCCACAAGCTTTCCGTCCTGCACCACGGGGCTGCCCGACATTCCCCGAACTATCCCTCCCGTTTTTTCAATGAGGGAGGTATCCCGCACCGTTATAAAAAAGTTTTTGTTTTTCTCATCGGAGTCCTCAATTAAGGTTATCTCAACGCTGTATTCGCAGACACCGCCGCCGTCCACCGTTGAAAAAACAGATGCGCCCCCATTCTTTGCTTCTCCTCTTTCACAAAGCTCTATCTGCTTTTTCTCAAACTCCTCGGGAAGCTCCGTTATATAGCCGAAAACTCCCCTGTCTGTATTTTTATTGACAACTCCAAGCCGCTCTGCCTGAAAATCTCCCCGAAGCTCTCCCGGCTCTCCCGCTTTTCCCTTTTTCACTCCCGAAACCGTTACCTCAGTTACTATTCCCTTTCAAAAGGAGCAGAGCTTTCCCGTCTCGCCCTTCACGATGCCGTGAC
>JAZRRC010000129.1:0-2446 GCA_045650355.1 Candidatus Avispirillum sp.
CCTGCGATGGTTGCAAGGATAGAGGTATCTGCCGCACCGTCCTCAACGAGCTTAAGACCCCATGTGAAGGACTGCATAACGTAAACCACTGCATTGCACAGAAGGATAACTGTTCCCGCCTTTACTATGTAAGACCAGCCGCGGGAAAGCATTGACTTGAATGCGCGCCAAATGGAGGGTGCCTTATAGTCGGGAAGCTCGATGATAAAGAAGTTTTTCTTTCTCTTAACGCCTGTGATCTTATTAATAAGGATAGCGCCAACAAGGATGATGGCAATACCCGCAAAGTACATAAGTGTTCCCACCCATGAAGCGTCGCCGAAGAATGCGCCTGCAAAAAGGGCGATTACGGGAAGCTTTGCGCCGCAGGGCATAAAGGGTGCAAGCATTGCAGTTGCACGTCTTTCGCGCTCATCGCGGATAGTACGGCAAGCCATAACGCCGGGGATAGCACATCCTGTGCCGATAACGAAGGGGGTAACGGATTTTCCGGAAAGGCCCACCTTCTTGAAGATAGGGTCAAGAACTACGGAAACTCTTGCCATATAGCCGCAATCCTCAAGGAGAGCGATGAGGAAGTACATTACCATAACGAGGGGCAAGAAGCCTACAACGGCAGAAACACCGCCGATGATACCCTCTGTGAGAAGAGCTACGAGGAACTCGTTGCCGCCCTCAAGGGATGCGCCAACCCATTCCTTAAAGGAATCGATGAGAGTTACAAGACCGGGGATGGAAACGCCGCCGATCTCAACGCCCTCTGCGATCCAAACGCCAAGCCATGCCTGAGAGATCTGGAAAACAAGGAACATTACAACGGCAAAGATGGGAATACCTGCCCACTTATTTGTGAGAACATCGTCGATCTTATCGTTGATGTTCTTCTTATTTGTCTTGATCTTGCGGTTTTCAGCGCTTGCAACCACCTGCTTTACAAACTCAAAGCGCTTCTTGTCTGCCTCTTTAACGGCATCTCTGTCGGTGAAATCAACGATGCCCTGATTGTAGGGCGCCTTCTGACCCTTGCCCTTGAGGCTGATCGCCGCCTTGACAACCTCCTCAAGACCCTCGTGCTTAGAGGATGCGGAAACTGTCATAAAAACGGGACAGTTGAGGTGAGAGGAAAGGACCTCGGTATCGATTATTGTATCGTTTTTCTTGTTGATATCGCTCTTATTGAGAGCAACGACAACGGGGATGCCAAGCTCCAGAAGCTGAGTTGTGAAGAAAAGGCTTCTCGAGAGGTTTGTTGCATCCACGATATTGATAATAACGTCGGGATTTTCGTTTGTGATATATTCGTTTGTTACGCTCTCTTCAGCTGTGAAGGGAGACATGGAGTAGGCACCGGGGAGGTCTACTGCGATGAGCTCCTCATCCTCCCAGTAGCTTTTTTTGATGGTGCCCTCTTTTTTCTCAACGGTAACGCCAGCCCAGTTGCCCACCTTTTCGTTTCTGCCTGTGAGGGCATTGTACATGGTGGTCTTACCGCTGTTGGGATTTCCTGCAAAAGCAATTCTCATAAATTGTACCTTTCTGACAAAAACCGAGGTTAGCTCATGCTAACTCTTGGTTAAAAAAGCGAGCCGCCAAGGCGGCAAGTATCAAATCAGGATAGCCTCACAAAGGTTGTTATCAATGCTGTAGCGTGCATCCTTGATAGAAACGGTGCAACCGCCTCTTCTGCGGGTAACAACAGTGATAGCCTCGCCGATGTAGCAGCCGAGGGAGAAAAGGAAGCTGTCCATCTCCTCGTCCTCAGTTATGATATCCTTGATGATATATTCTTTTCCTTCGATAGCTTTAGTTAAATTCATAAATATCATCCTTCCGTTAGCCTATGCTAACTATAGATAATATAACATCCGTGTCACAATTTGTCAAGAGATTTTTTTGAAAAAAATGAAAGTTTTTGAAAGGCAAGCTTCATAAATAGGATATGCAAAACAGCGGCGGGATATGAGTGCGAGTTCCCCTCCCCCAAAACATTTATTATTTATTATTTATTATTTATTCTTTATTCTTTAACCGACAATTACGCACAGTCGAAATTGATATTGATTTATCCCGTAGGGGAAGGGTCTCCCCTCCCCCCCTGTCTTCGTTAAGACAAATCTTTACCGACCGAAGGTCGGGTGAGCGGAGCAGTTAAACTTAGGTTTTTGCTATCATCACCTCCGCGGGCACACGAACCCAAACGAAATTTGATGCACAAACGAACATAAACATTTTACGTTACCGTAGGGGCCGATGCCCACATCGGCCCGCCCATCTGCACAAGAACCAAATCAACATTTGATGCACAAACAAACGCAAACGTTAAACGATACCGTAGGGACCGGCGTCCCCTGTCAAGAGCAAGATTGTATACAGTTGTGCAAGAGGATTGTATACACATTTCATGTCTAAAAGAAACGCTTTGGGAAGCGAAACGGAGCGTAGCGGA
>JAZRRC010000130.1:0-2252 GCA_045650355.1 Candidatus Avispirillum sp.
ATGGCTACGATCCGACTTGCGACGGCACTATCGTTGTTGCAGGTCTTGAGGGCTTCTCCGATGCCGACCTTTGGTAACACCCCGATATAAAAAATGCTTAAGTAAAGCGCAGCTTTAGCTGCTGATACGAAAGATAAAAAAGTGAGACACTTTTCTGTGTCTCACTTTTTTTAACCGCATGGCGGATATTGTATTCTCTTTCGGTTTGTGTTATTATAGTAGTAATATTTGTCTGCGAATTGATTTCGCTTTAAAGGAGAAAAAATGAAAACGACCGTACTTGCCATCGGCAGATGGATGCCTATTCATCTTGGCCACAAAAAGTTTCTTATAAATCTTGCCCGCACTTATGACAGACTTGTTATCGGCATCGGCTCATGCTATGAAAACGGCACGCCGAGAAACTGCATTCCCGCAATTGAAAGAGAAAAGCTTCTCAGAAGGATTTTCAAAAAGGAAGGCATCGACAACGTAATAATCGTTCCCGTTCAGGACAGAGTTACCTTTGAAGAGTGGTTTTCCGACGTTATCAGTCTCTGCGAAAAATTCAGCGTTACCCATTTTTGCACAGGCAACAAGGAGGATATCCTCAACGTTATGAGAGAAAAGAATCTCTCTCTGAATGCCGAAATGATCAACCCCGAGGATACAAGCGACTTCCCCTACCATGCAACCGACATCAGAAACGCAATCCTTGAGGGAAGAACCGACTGCCTTGATGAAATGATACCCTCCGAAATTAAGGATATCGTTTTGAGCCAGATTGCCAAGGAGATCAAATATGCTTCCATGGGAATGGGACAGGAATTTGTTCCCGGCAGACAAACGGTTGATATGGTATTCATCGTTAAGGATGAAGAAAAGAAGAAGAATTATCTTCTCATAGGAAAAAGAAATAAAGAAAAGATTGATTTCCCCAATACGTGGGCTATCCCCGGCGGCGGCATCAATGAATTTGAATCCCCTGCCGATGCCTGCGTCAGATGCTTCTTTGCGGAAAGCGGAATTCGCATTTCCATTGACGATAACAGCTGTGAGCCCTGCCAGGTTACTGTTGAAAGCATCGACAATATGAAGGCAGGAATGTACTTCACGGGAATCTATGCCTCTGAGGATACGAGAATCAACGGCACACGAGGCGGCGGCTCTCAGTGCTTTGCCGTTGCCATTAACGGAAGCACTGACAAGATATCCGAAATTCTTAATTCCACCCACGACCTTGAATTCCTTACCTTCATTGACGTGAACGAGATATATAAGACCGACTTTGCCTATGACCAGAAGCGAATGGTTTACAATGCCCTGAATCAGCTGGGCATTGCCTACGATATTGGGGAGCTTCTTCAGGCTTACGATGAAAAGGGAATCATCTCAGGCGAGGGTGTTCTTCGCTCCGTTGCCCACAGAGACGGTATTCTTCACGCAGCAAGCCACACATATATTTACAAGTGGGAAAATGACGAGCTTCTTTTGCTCCTTCAGCGCCGCAGCCTTAATAAGGACAGCTACCCCGGTTGTCTTGATACATCATCTGCAGGTCACGTTGAATTCGGCTCCGACTTTCCCGAAACTGCTCAGAAGGAGCTTTTCGAGGAGCTCGGTATCGAAATCGATACAGACAGCCTGACTGAGCTCTTTGTGCAGACTGTTAACAACAGCTCCGTTTTCCATGATAACGTATTTATCGATAAGGAAATAAATCATATTTATGCCTTGAATATGGATTGCGACCCTTCCCTCCTCAGCTTCCAGCCCTCAGAGGTCTCCGAGGCTGTATGGATGAAGGCCGATGATATTCTCCGCAGACTGGAAGCTAATGACTCCGAGCTGTGCCTTGACAAAAACGAGGCTGCAAAGGTTATCGATATCCTTACAAAAGCGAAGAAATAACGCAGAATCACACTCCGATTGCGCGTTATAGTCAATTGCCAAAATCGCCCCTCATTGAGTGTATTTTCTGCACTTGCATAATTTCCGTTAATACCCTCAGTTTCCCCGTAAATAAAGCAAAAAGCAGCTCCCATCGGAGCTGCTTTTTTTCTTAAAGGGGATGCTTTTGCATCCCCTTTTTGAAAGATCACTTATTCCTTTTCTTCCTTCTTAGCTTTAGCGCTGTATGCTGCTGTTGCTGCAAAGCCGCCGCAGCTGATGAGAAGGAGCATTACAAGCCACATTACGTTTCTATCGCCTGTAACAGGGCTCATAGGCTTATTTCCATCGGGGTTAGGATTGGGATTGGGATTGGGATTGGG
>JAZRRC010000131.1:0-5920 GCA_045650355.1 Candidatus Avispirillum sp.
ACTAAGATCGAGGCTTTTGCAAATGAGCAGCTTAAGGAAACCGTTCCCGCATTCAATGTAGGTGACACTGTTCGTGTTCACAACCGCATCAAAGAGGGAACCAGAGAGAGAATCCAGATGTACGAAGGTACTGTTATCGCCCGTCACGGCGGTGGAATCTCCGAGACCTTTACCGTTCGCCGTATCGCTTACGGCTGCGGCATCGAGAAGACTTTCCCCATTCACTCTCCTAACGTAGTTCAGGTTGACGTGATTCGTCAGGGTAAGGTTCGCCGCGCTAAGCTTTACTACCTCCGCGACAGAGTTGGTAAGGCTGCTAAGGTTAAGGAGCTCCAGTAAGACAAACAAATCTCTTCCTTCGGGAAGAGATTTTTTGTTACCCAAAGGTATTTCTATGAATTTTAAATCTATATATTTTAACAAGCCCTTCTGGAAGACAGTTCTTCCTCTTGCCATCCCCATAGCGCTCCAGAATCTTATGGCGGCATCCTTTTCCCTTATCGACACCTTCATGGTGGCGGGTCTTGGCTCCACCACACTTTCCGCTGTCGGAATGGCAACTCAGTACACCTGGCTTTTCAATATCTGCATTTTCGGTCTTACCTCAGGCACTGCGCTTTTTGTTTCCCAGTACTGGGGAACAAAGGACCGCGATTCCATCAACAGGACTGAGGGTATGGCGCTGTTACTTGCAATCGGAACTGCACTTATGTTCTTTTTGGTGGGACTTCTCTTCCCTGAGGTCATCTTAAGGATATTCAATAAGGACGAAACGGTAATTACCATAGGCTCATCCTATATCAGATATGCCTGCTTCTCCTATCCTGCATATGCCTTCAATTTCGTTTTGTATACAGTTCTGCGCTCAACGGAAAAGGTTCGTCTCCCCATGCTCCTCTCCGTATTCAATGCCGCAGTTAACGCATTCCTCAATTACAGCCTCATATACGGCTTCGGCCCCTTCCCGAGAATGGAAGCCGCAGGCGCCGCTCTTGCAACAAGCATTTCCTGCTGGACTACGACCTTGCTGCTTCTCACGGTATGTTTTATTCAGAGGAATATCGTTGTAGCGCCCCTTGGAAAGCTCTTCGTTTTCACAAAAAAGCATTTTTCCTCTTTCATGAGAAAGACAATCCCCGCTCTTCTCAACGAGGGCGTATTTGCACTCGGCACCACAGTTCTAAACATTATCCTCTCTAATATCAGCGTTGAATCCTACGCAGGTGTTACTATTCTCAGAACTGTGGAAAACCTTGCCTTTGTATTTATTGTAGGACTTTGCAACGCCTGCAGTATTATCATCGGAAAGTCTATCGGATCGGGCGATATTATCGGAGCAAAGAAGGATGCTACCCGCTTCCTTTGCGTGATGCCCCTTTTCAGCATCATAACAAGCACTGCAATGATACTCCTTCGAGGCCCCCTCGTATCTCTGTTTACGTTCAGCGGCGAGTATACGGATATTGCAATAAAGAGCGCACTTTACTGCATCCTTATATACTCACTTGATATGCCCATAAGAAACATCCCTTATCTCACTATCGTAGGTATATTCCGTCCCGGCGGAGACCCGAAGACCGGTATGATATGCGACGTTTCAGCGCTTTGGTTCATATCTATCCCATTGACTGCACTTCTCAGCTTTCTCGGCGTTCCCTTTGAGATCGTATTTCTGCTTATGTATCTTTCCGAGGATATTCCGAAAACCATTCTTTGCATCATTTATTATATTTCAGGCAAGTGGATCCACCCCGTAACGCCCGAGGGAAGACTTGCTCTTGAAAAATTAAAGCAAAATGATCAAAAAAGTTGATTATCGAAGCAAAAAACTGTTAAAAATAACTCAGCGGTTATTGATTAGCCGCTGAGTTTTTGTTATAATAGCGGTATATTATTTTTAGCAAAGGTACGGTAATTCAAAATGAAACGTTCAAGCGGTGTGCTTATGCACATCTCCTCTCTCTGGGGCGATCATTCCGAGGGCTCCTTCGGTGAGGCTGCCCGTCAGTGGGTAGATTTTCTCGCCGACTGCGGCTTCTCATACTGGCAGACTCTTCCCTTCTGCCTGCCCGACGAGGCAAACTCCCCCTACAAATCATTCAGCGCTTTTTCGGGAAATCCTTATTTCATCGATCTTCCCATGCTCCACAAGGTAGGCCTTCTGACCAAAGAGGAGCTTGAGAGCGCATATCAGAAAACTCCCTATGCCTGCGAGTTCGAAAGACTGAACGCCGAAAGACTTCCCCTTCTCGCAAAGGCAGCAGAGAGAATGAAAGATACAACCTGTATCGACGAATTTATGGCATCCCATCCCAGAACCGAGGAGTTCTGCCGTTTTATGGCTCTCAGAGCCGCAAATAACGAGCTTCCCTGGAACGAATGGACGGTTGACACCCCCGACGAAAAGACCCTTAAGCTCTGGCGCTTTTGCCAGTGGGCATTCTTCTCTCAGTGGAAGGAAATCAAGGATTATGCAAACTCCAAGGGCATCTCAATTATCGGTGATATTCCTATCTACGTTGCATGGGACTCCGCAGACGTATGGGCAGCTCCCGAGCAGTTCCAGCTTGATCCCGATAAGAATCCCTCAAGCGTTGCGGGAGTACCTCCCGATTACTTCTCCGAGGACGGTCAGCTCTGGGGCAATCCTCTTTACAACTGGGACAAGATGAAGGAGGACGGCTTCTCCTGGTGGAAGGAAAGAATGGCATTTATGCTTGAGAACTTCGACGGCGTCCGTATCGACCACTTCAGAGGATTTGAATCCTATTTCTCCATCCCCGCAACAGAAACCACAGCAAGAAACGGCAAGTGGGTAAAGGGCCCCGGCATGGATCTTATCAATGCTATTAAGCCTCTTTGCTCTGATAAGCTTATTATCGCAGAGGATCTCGGCGATATTACTCCCGAGGTTATCAAGCTTGTTGAGGATTCCGGCTTCCCCGGAATGAGAGTGCTGCAGTTTGCATTCCTCGATACCTCCAACAATCCCCACCTCCCCCACAACTATATCAACAACTCCGTTGCATATACGGGAACACACGATAATAACACCCTTCTCGGCTACGTATGGGAGCTTGACGCAGGAACACGCCGCCGCCTCTTTGACTACTGCGGATTTATGGGTGAGCATCTTGACGACAGCTACAACCATATGCTCCGCACAATGTTTGCAAGCCATGCTGGCCTTCTTATGCTCCCCGTTCAGGACCTTCTCCTCTACGGACGCGACACAAGAATCAACAAGCCCGGTATTGCCGAGGGCAACTGGTCTTACCGTGTAACAAAGGAACAGATCAATACGATCTACAAAGAAAAATTCATCTACTGGAACAGACTTTATTCCAGAGTATAAAAGAAAGCCTGCAAGGATTCCTTGCAGGCTTTTTTATCTGATAGTTACCTTATAACCGCAAAACCTTCGGTGCTCTACAATGCTTTGCCCCGTAGTCTTTTGCAGACTTTTATTAAGATTGCAAACGTGAACTGAAATACATTTCGGATCAGGCTTTGACTTTTTCAAACAGTAAAGAGAAAGATATTCCGCACTGACCCAATCCTTTTTATAAAGTAAAAGCTTAAATATTCTTTTTTCCGTTTTCGTCAGTCTCGGACTTTTTCTGCGATACTCAAGCTCTCCGTTTACAAAATGGCATCTCAGGTTATTTACTCCCTCGCACTCATCCCTGCAATACTTATCGTAAACGTCGTGAACAAATTCATAAAAATCCGTTTTCTCATCATACACAACGATTGGTGAAGGAGCGTGCATATCTGCCATATATTTAACGTCTGGCAAGAGATATGCCTCCGTCACGATAATAACTCCCGCAGGAAGATACATATCGATTTTATCAGTATTGGTAACAGCGCAAGGTATTGATTCTGCAAAAAGAGTCTCCCTTATCTTTTTTCTCATCATTCTTGATGTATTGTCAACTATAAGCAGCATTGTTCTAAGACTCCTTTATTATGCATATACTGAAACAGCAAAAACAGGAAGGCGGTAAAATTATGTTTGTTTGCTCCGTTAAAGGAAACACCCTCAAGCTATGGGGGATCATTGCTCTTGCACTTATATCCGTGATCGTTCTCGTTATTGCTCTTCCGGGAGCCGAAGCTGTGACTGCGGGAAGCATATTCGAGGGAAATTCAACAATCAATTACGATAAGATCAAAACAGACGATGCAAGACGGGAATTTTTAAATCAGTTTGGCTGGGAGGTAGGAAAAAGCATGATCGAGGAGGTCGAAATACAGATTCCCGCAGAATTTGACAAGATCATGAATGCATACAATGAAATCCAGCGCTCCCAGGGACTCGATCTTTCAAAATATAAAGGTAAAACGGTACATCGATATACATACGAGATAACTAATTATCCCGATTATAACGGTACCGTTTATGCCAATATAATAATTTACAAAAGCAGAGTTATAGGCGGAGACATCTGTTCATCAGACGTAGAAGGATTCATTCAGGGCTTTGAAATCCCGTCAACTGAATCGAAAGAATGATTATTTGTGCTTCAGCTCAATAACCGTTACACCAAAATCTCCTTCACCGTACTGACCGGCTCTGTATGATTCAACTCTTTTATCCTTTTTGAGGAAATTCCAGATAGCTGCTCTCAGAGCGCCCGTACCCTTACCGTGAATAACAGTTACAGAATATATCTGAGCAATAAAAGCATCGTCAAGATACCTGTCTACCATAAAGCAGGCATCGTCTCCGATCATACCGCGAACATCAAGCTCAGGTTTAAAGTTCTTTGTAACTGCCTGGCGGTAGGTCTTAGCGGCGCTCTTTTTGCCGTTTTCAGTGACTGTGGCGCCTTCTACAAGCATAAGCTGTGAAACATTAAGCTTTGTCTTGAGAATTCCCATCTGCACAGTTACATTGCCCTTCTTATCGGGATCCTCAATAAGAGTACCCTTGGTGCCGAGAGTACGATGAATAACGTCATCTCCCTTTTTAAGAGGTCTGGGAAGAACGTATCCGTCATCCTTTTCCTCTTCGGCATTGCTCTGACGGTAGTTTCTTACCTCAGATCTGATATTCTTCTTCGCATCGGAAATCTTATCACCGAAATTCTCGGCATCCTTTGCCTTTTTGGCTTCATCAAGCTGCTTTAAGATATATTCACTGGTCGCTCTTGCGCTGTCTACTATCTGGCGAGCCTTCTTTCTCGCCTCCTCAGCCTCACGCTCAGCGCTTCCGAGACGGCGTTCAAGCTCAGCCTCGGCATTTCTCTTAAACTCCTCATACTCACGGCGAAGAGCCTCAGCCTTTTGTCTTTCAGCATCAAGGTGGTATCTTTCCTGCTCAAGCTTTTCGATAACTGCCTCAAAGCTGCGGCTGCCGGAATCAACGTATCCTCTCGCTCTTTTAACTATCTTCTCGGGAATACCAAGCTTTTCGGAAATAGCAAAAGCATTGGATTTTCCGGGGGTTCCCATTATAAGCTTATATGTGGGCTTCAGGGTATCAACGTCAAACTCACAGGATGCATTGCAAACTCCGTCCTTTTCAAGAGCGAAAGCTTTAAGCTCCGCATAGTGAGTAGTTGCACCGCAAAGTGCACCGCTCTCAAAAACCTCTTCAAGAATGGACATGGCAAGAGCTGCACCCTCGACAGGGTCTGTACCCGAGCCAAGCTCATCGAAAAGAACGAGAGAACGGTCAGTCATTTCATTGAGAATATTAACGATTCCCACCATATGAGATGAGAATGTGGAAAGAGACTGCTCAATAGACTGCTCATCACCGATATCTGAGAAAATCTCATCAAATACACGAACTGACGCCTTTTCGCAAGGCAGCTGAAGTCCTGCCTGCGCCATCATGGAAAAGAGACCGAGGGTTTTGAGAGAAACTGTTTTACCGCCCGTATTGGGACCGGTGATAACAAGCATCGAC
>JAZRRC010000132.1:0-11557 GCA_045650355.1 Candidatus Avispirillum sp.
CACCGCCTCGATACAGATATCAATAATCGTTCGTTTATCTTCGTGGCGGTCCCCCTCCCCTTCACGCTGTGCGAGAAGTGGAGGCTCGGAGTTTGATCTTTTTGCACTTCAAACTTTAGTTTGCATCTCCCCGATAAACCCGAATTTGAAGATTATTGTAATACGCAAATTTTTTGGTTTCTTTTCTGCACATAAAAAGGATTTAGAGTTTGTGCAAATAGCCGATAGTGTGGTGCGGTGGGGGGATTTCGTTGACTTTTTTCTGTAAATATGTTATTATAATATGAATAAAAATAATTTAGGAGGTAGCTTTTTGTGAAAAAGTTATTAAGAACACTTGTGATGTCACTGGTTGCAGTAATGCTTCTTTGCGCAGTGTGCGTTGGCGTATTTTCCGCAAATACTCCCAGCGATGACCCTGCTGACAGCTACGTGAAGCAGACAGCGCCCAACGAGGATGCAAGCATCAAACTTTGGTTTGAGCATTCCTTCAAGAAGGTATTCACCAGCGACACAACACCGTCCGGCATGGACACCTACTCCGCTTATATGGCTAAGAATGAGGTTGAGAATATTCAGTTCGTTCTCTATTCTGATTCTACAAAGTCCAGAATGAGCGCAAACGTTACTTCTTTCACCGATGGAAATGGTAACGAGATCTCTGCTGAGCTTTACTACGAGATGTACGTAACAACATCCCAGCTCAATAAGGGACAGGTTCTCGGAATGACAGCAGAAAATTCCATCATCCGCGAGGGTGAAACACCTGACCCCGTTGTGCCCTTCAATCAGATCGGCGCAAGCTATCAGCTGAATGCAGGCAAGAGCCAGGCATTCTTCATCAAGATCAGAAGCACCAAGGATACCCCCTCCGGTTGGTATTCCGCACAGCTTAATATCACAAACTCCGCAAAGGAAGTAGTTAAGACTGCAACCGTATATTGCTACGTTTGGGACTTCGAGCTTGCAGAGGAATCTGCTCTCAAGACAAGCTTTATCGTTTCCGATGACAGAAGATTCGGCGGAAACTATCAGGCGTTCTACGATTATCTCCTTGATAACCGCCTTCTCGGTATGGATATCCCCGGCACACTTAACGAGGATAACCCCTACGTTACAAACCCCAGAGTTAACGCTATCAGAGTAACAGCACAGAGCATTGCAGGTCAGCCCGGTGCAACCTACGGTGATGCTAACTCTACAGTTAACTATCACACCTATGCTGATGCATATTCCGCACTCTCCGATTCCAAGATTTGGGACGACGTAAAGGATAAGTTCTATTTCTATACAGGTGACGAGCCTGTAGGTGAGGTTTGGAGAAAGTGGACAAATCACTACACATATGCAGTAGGCGATCTTACTGCTACATACCCCATTCTTGAAAGCAACTGGGTAGATGCAAAGAGCGTAGTTCCTTTCCATGAGAACCATCCCTATCCCGAAATGTCCGTAAGCCAGCATCTTTCAAACTATCAGGATTATCAGCTTAAGGATGCTATCCAGGGCATGATCGATGGCGGCGGCGTTTCCATCTGGTGTCCTCAGTTCTATGCATTCACACCTCAGTCCGAGCTTACAGCAGCAGGCTATAACGGAACTGATACTCAGGCTCTCCGTGAGCTTTCCTGCTCCATCTCCGGTCTCTATGCATGGGGTAACATCAACGGCACAAACGGCGTTGACTTCTTCGTAGGTCACGATTACTACAACTGGAACAATATCTACGGTGAGTTCTCCGACCGTTTTGCTTCCGCACAGAAGCTTGCTGAGGAAAACGGCACTGTTGCAAACTCTGAGCTCTGGGCTTACTGCGCAGGCTGGAACAAGACCTACACATATGCAAACCACCTTATCGAGTCCACAGGTCTCCAGACAAAGATGCTCTTCTGGCAGCTTTATCAGAACGACTGCACAGGCTATCTCTACTACGGTACAAACAACTGGAACGAGTACGATGCTGAGAACGGCAAGTTTGTAGACTATACAACAACAGGCTCAAACACAATGTTTGGCTGGAACACAAATAAGCATAACTATCCCACAGGTCATTCCATTTACGGTAACGGCGTTCTCTTCTACGGTAAGGATATGGCAAAGGGTGCCCGCTTCGTTAAGGATTACGTAGGAACTCTCCGTGTTGAGATCATGCGTGACGGTGTTGAGGACTATCAGATGCTCGCAATGCTCGAGGATTACCTCGGTGAGGCAGAGGCTAAGGAAGTAGTATCCCGCGTTTCCACCAACGTAGTTCGCTACCTCTCTCTCCCCGGCTTTGACAGAAGCGCATTCGCATCCAATATGGATGAGTACGATATCATGGCTCAGGTTCGTCGCGATCTCGGTAATGCAGTTGAGGCTGCAGCAGCTGAGGGCAAGTGCGAGCACAACTGGGACGGCGGCGTAGTAGCTGAAGAGGCAGGCTGTATCACAGCAGGCACTACAGTTTACACTTGTGTTGACTGCGGCGCTCAGTACGACGAGGCTATCCCCACAAAGCACTCTGTTGGCGATTGCTACAAGAAGATTTCCGGTACTGCTGCTACATGTACAGCAGACGGCTCTGAGATCTACGAGTGCACACTTTGTGGCAATAAGAAGACAGTTACAACAACTGCTTTCCATAACGACCGTGCTTACTACACATATAAGCAGTTCTCCGCAAAGGCTCACGAGGTATACTGCACAGTATGCTCCGAGAAGGTTGACGTAAAGGAGCACACCTTCTTTACTATCAATACAGCGACCTGTCTTGAGGGCGGTCAGCTTATGGATCAGTGCCGCTACTGCTACTACGAAACACTTCCCACAGACGATGACGGTAACGCATACGAGTCCTTCACAGATGCAAAGGGTCACGACCTTGTAGTTGAAAGAGTTGAGGCTACATGTACTGAGGATGGCTACGAGGGCACAGTATGTAAGAGCTGTGACTTTGCTGAGGTTACAGTAATCAAGTCTGAGGGTCATGATTATGACGAGGGCACATGTACTGTATGTGGCGAGACAGATCCCGACTGGTCCGATACACCCGATTACACACCCGGCGACTTTAACGGCGACGGCGCTGTAAACTCCATGGACGCAAACCTCATGAAGAGAATCCTCGCAGGTATTCTCACACCTACAGAGGAGCAGATCCTTGCAGGAGACTTCGACGGCAACGGCGTTATCAACGGTATGGATTCCAACGTACTCGTTAGAATAATCGCAGGAATTAACTAACAAATAAAAGCACCCTTCGGGGTGCTTTTTTTTTGTTAGAGTGAGGTTCGCCCTGCGGGCGAGTGATGCTTGCCATAGGCAAATGATGTTTCCCTTCGGGAAATGATGTGTTCCCCTTAAGGGGAACGTTAAGGAACGTTTTTGCTTTTGGCAAAAACGGATTTTAATTGTATTGGTGTGGCGGAAAGGATGTAGAATCCGTAGGGGAGGGGCTTGCTCCTCCCGCCCATCTGCACACGAACCAAAACGAAATTTGATGAACAAACGAGCGCAAACGTCATACATTGCCGTAGGGGAGGGGCTTCGGAACCCCTAAAGCTCGCAGGCTCGCTTCAGGGAACCCTCGGCTTGCTCCTCCCGCCCATCTGCATGCGATGCAGACGAAAATTTGATGCACAGACAAACGCAAAAACTACACAAACACAAAGCCTCCCCTTGCGAGGGGAGGATAGGTGTGGGAGCACACCTGCACATCAAATTTTATACCCTGAAACAAAAAATCTCCCCCGAAGCTCGGGGGAGAAAATTTTTGTTTTATCAGCCGCTGATCTCGTCAACGAGAGCGAGCATTTCCTTGAAGTACTGCTGCTTCTTTGCGCCTGCAGCCTTGATTACTTCCTGCTCCTCAGCTGTGTACTTATCAAGCTCCTCAGGCTTTGCCTTGCCCTTGTAGAGGCGGTCAGCAGTCTGAGCGAAGTTGATGTCGAGGCAAACGATCTCGCCTGCCTGCTCGCAAACTACGATGTTGGACTTGCCTGCGAGAAGCTCTGCAACAGCACGGCTACCCATCTTGGAAGCTGTAACTCTGTCACGGAGAGTGGGGTTGCCGCCACGAACAACGTGAGCGAGGCGAGCAAACTTTGTCTCGATGCCTGTCTTCTCCTGGATTCTCTTTGCGAATGCAGGATCAGCATAGTCGGGGATAAGCTCACTTACTACAACGATGAAGCCGCGCTTGCCGTCTGCCTTGAGGCGGTTCATCTTCTCGATCATAGCGTCCTCATCGAAGGGCTCCTCTGCGATAACGCAAGCAACTGCGCCGCAAGCGATTGCTGTCTGTACAGCGATACCGCCTGCATGGTTACCCATAACCTCAACTACGTTGCAACGAGCGTGGGACTCACATGTATCACGGAGTCTGTCGATCATCTCAACAACAGTGTTCATTGCTGTGTCGTAGCCGATGGAGTAATCGGAGGATGTAATATCGTTGTCGATAGTGCAGGGAATACCGATTGTGGGAATACCACGGTTGGAGAGGTCAGTTGCGCCACGGAATGTGCCGTCGCCTCCGCAAGCGATGATACCGTCGATCTCATACTTCTTGCAAGTAGCAACTGCTGCAGCCATACCCTCCTCAGTCTTAAATTCGAGACATCTGTCGGAGTAGAGCATTGTACCGCCGTGAGTTACAACGTTAGAAACGTCACGAGCTGTGAGGGGGCGAACGTTATCGTTAACGAGACCGGAGTAACCGCCGTTAATACCGATAACCTCGATACCCTGAGCGAGAGCTGCACGAACAACTGCGCGTACTGCATTGTTCATACCGGGAGCATCGCCGCCGCTTGTAAGTACGCCGATTCTTCTGAAATTAGCCATTATTATTTCCAAACCTTTCTGTTTCGTTCTTTTTCATTATCTATTATTGTACTACCTATTGAGAAAAAAATCAAGTAATTTGCCGAAAATTGGATTAATTATAGGCGGAGTAAATACGGGCGCCTTCCTTGGTATAATCGTAGCGGTAGACGGGCTTTCCGTCCTCGTAGAAAATATCTCGGTAGTTAAAGCCGTCCTTATCGTAAAGGCATTCCGTGTAGGCAAGAACGTTGCCCTCTGCATCGCAGGTGAGAACTCTGGAGATTTTCTTCTCTGAGTTATATTCGTTGCGAACCTCCTGAGTCAGCTTGTCGGAGGAGGAGTAATACTTAACGGAAGCGAGAAGTCCGTCCTCGGAATATTCGTAGATGCCGTATTCAACACGGCTGCCGTACATATATTTCTCAAGTCCTGTGATCTTTTCGCCCTTTTCGTCAAAGGAATACTTGGTGTAGGTGATAACGTCTCCGTTTGCATCGAGGCGCTCCTCAAGGGAAACGTCGTTCTTTTCAGTATAGGTAAAGCGCTCGCCGCCGATAAAGACGTCGTCAGTATAAAGGGAAACGAGAGTAACGTTGCCCTTTTCATCGTAGCGGTAATCGTCACGGCATTCGTAGCCGTCCTCAGTATACTGGCGCACCATCTGGGAGAGAAGGCCGTTTGTTGAGTAGTTGTAGTTCCAGGTGTCTGTAACAGTATTGCCAACCTTTGTGGTTATAGCACGAAGTCTGCCGTTGTCCCAGTAGTCATACTCGTTTCGGCTGACCTCCTTGCCGTTTTCGTAGGTAATGCTGGAAACAACGCGGTCGGAGTTTCCGCCGTCGCTGTATTCATAGTATACACCGTTTTCGGGGCGCTGACTCTCGTCCTTTGCAGTTGTATCGGTGCCATTGCCCTTGCCGCCGCAGGAGGAGAGCAGAGCGACAATAAGTAGAAGAGAAATAAGAAGGAGCTTATTCTTCACTTGTCTCACCGCCATTTTTAATAATATTACCCTTTTCATCGAAGTAGTTGTCCTCGATGGTAGTATCGTTTAAGAAGGTGCACTGTCTTGTCTTTTTGCCGTTTTCTCCGTAATAGGTCTTTTCGGCATAAATATCGTTTCCGACGTAGGTCTTGACAGTCTTCTTTTCGGGAGTTCTGAGGTCGTCGTAGTAATCGTATTCAACAGTCTCGGAGAGAAGGTGGAACTTGTAGGTGGTGGTCTTCGAAACGCTGCCTACAATGTTGAATTCAGTAACGGAGCCGCCTACCTCGTTGCCGTCCTTATCGAAAACGGTTATGTATTCTGCAGTCTCTGTGCGGAAGTAGTCGCGCTGACCCATAAACACGTTGTTTTCGTAGTAGCGCTCACTTTTGATATTGCCGTCATCATCGTAAACGTATTCAACGTCATCGTGAAGAACGGTGGTTTCTGCGCTGTCTGTTTCTTTATCTTTATTCTTGTTTTTATCGGACTCTGTAGCAATTGCAAAAACTGCCGCTCCAATGCCTCCGATAATGAGAAGTGCCGAAACGATCAGCAAAGTAATTTTAGATGCCTTGTTCATTATAGGGTTCCTTTCATATGACAGAATCAACGGGATTCCATCATTAATATTTAAATCACTCTTATTATTATAACTCTCGCAGGTTAATTTGTCAATCGTTTGCGCCTTCTGAAACGTATCGCTCATAGTAGAAAAGATACTGCTGAGCAATTCCTGCAAGCTCACCGAAGACATGGGGGTCAAGGCCGTTTTCAAAGCGGTTGGCGATAACCTTTTTTATCCATACGTCAACGGGAAAGGCGCTCGTTTTTTCAAAGCCGAAGAGCAGAGCACAAGCGGCGACCTTGGGGCCCACACCCTTGACGGAAAGAAGAAGCTTTTCGGCATCTGCATAATTTGTGCAAGCCTTTACCTCGTCGAGGTTAAGCTCTCCCGAATATACCTTTGAAGCCGCATCGAAGATGTATTTTGCCCGAAATCCTGTGCGAAGGTCAAAGATTGCAGCCTCTCCTGCATTGTAAAGGGACTCGGCTGTGGGGAAGGTGTAGCCGCCATCGATCTTCTCGCCGTATTTTTCACTCATTGCGGCAATAATCTTTTTGATGCGGGGGATGTTGTTGTTCTGGGAAACGATGAAGGAGCAAAGTGCCTCCCAGGGCTCCTGACGAAGAATTCGGATTCCCTTGGAAGCTTCTGCAGCTCTTTTCATGTGGAGAGCATCGTTGCCTGAAAGGGCAGAGAGGATCTTTTTGTTGATGGCATCGTAATCGCAGTCAAGGGAGAGATAGGAAAGCCAGAGGCTGTTAAAATCCTCCTCGGAGGAATAGACGTAAAGCTTGCCGTCACCGTCCTCTGCAAAGCGGACGTATTTTCCGTAGGCGATACCCTCAACCTCGTATTTGTGGGTAGGATCGGAAACGGGATCAAAGCGGAAACACTGTCCGCAGTCAAAGGTGCGGAAAACGGAAAAATCCCCGATACCCTCAACAGTGAGCCATCCGTTTGCATTTGCGGTTATATAAGGAATGTTCATATTGAAAAACTCCTGAGTTTAGTTTATAATAATATTATAGTAAGTTATGTTGTAGCATAGGAGCAGCCTATGAGTTTAAGAACTGTAATGATATTTCCGGAATTTGATAATATGGAAATTATCGATAATATAAGAAGAAAATACGACCCTTTGGCAGAGCTTGTGAGACCGCATATAACGCTGGTTTTTCCCTTTGAAAGCTCAATGAGTAATGAAGAGCTGTCAGAGATACTTGATATGAGATTGAAAGACGTGAAGTCGTTTGAGGTCATATTAAGTGGTTTTAGCATGCAGAAAAACAGCTTTGGTAATTATATTTTGTTAAATGTTCAAAAAGGAATTGAAACATTAAAATATATTAATCAAGAACTGTATTCAAATGAATTTAATAAATTCGATAAAAGAATAGAATATGTACCACATATGACCGTAGGGAAATTGCCAACGGTTGAAATGCTGAACACGGCTTTCAAAAGGCTTGAATCGGTATCAGATACTTTCAGAACAATAGTAAATAAAATATCCGTAGAAGTTATTGGTGAAAATGAAGAATCAATTATTGTAATTGAAAAAGAACTTTGATTCCGACGCAACTGCACTAACACCGCGTCGTAGGATAAACAAATGAACGAAAAAGTTGAACGAGATGAAGCCTTCCTCCGGGAGGAAGGTGGCACCCGAAGGGTGACGGAAGGAGCCCTCGTAACGTGAAGTTTGCAGTTGTTTTATGTTACGCAATTCTCCCTCAGTCTGCTTCGCAGACAGCTCCCTCCCGGAGGGAGCCTTGATTTGCAATGCCCTTATCTCACCGATAAATTCAAATTTATAGTTAAATAATAAATAATAAATAAAGAGGAACGTATGGAACAGCTCTACACAATCCCCGTAAACGAAGCATTTGAAAAGGGAGCCGAGGATGAAACCCGCGGCTGTCCCTTCTGCCGTCTTTACAGAAGACTCGAGCTTAACGAGCTCGACCTCATTCTCGGTGCATCCATGATGGAGCCTGACGTGAGAAAGAAAACAAACGAAAAGGGCTTCTGCCCCGATCACTATTCCAAAATGATGAAAAGAGGCAAGAGACTTCCTCTGTCCCTCATCCTCCAGAGTCATCTTGCAGAGGTTGACGGAATGCTGAAAAAGCCGGGAATCGCCCCCGCCCTCGCAGGAGCGGACAGCGCAAAGAAGCTTCATGCTCTTTCCGATAATTGCTACGTTTGCGAGCGAATCGAAGCAAACTTCTCAAAAATGATAGAAACAGCGGCAATCCTATGGGAAACAGACCCCGATTTCAAGTATAAGTGCTCCGCACAGCCTTATTTCTGTCTGCCCCATTTTGCCCGCTATCTCTCTGCGGCAAAGGGATATATGAAGTCAAAGAGCTTTGCGGAATTTTATAAGTCTGTATATAAAAAGGAAGAAAAGGTTCTGGCAACACTGCAGGATAAGATCGACCGCTTTGCAAAGAGCTTTGATTACCGCTACGCAAAGGAGCCCTGGGACGACGCCAAAAAGGCAATTGAGGACACAATGCCCGTCCTCAACGGCACCGACTGCTCCGATGATGAATAACAAGGTTATTGTACCATAAAGGTCGTATATTGTCAAAGGGAAGGAGGATCATATGGGTAAATTATATGTGAATGAAATTAAAGAGATAAAGCTCAAAAGAATATTCAACGTGCTGAATTTTAAATGTTATCATATGATATATTTATCCCTTGCGGCGGTTTTGATCTATGGTATAGTTATGCTGGCAAAGGGGGAAGGCTCAGCCTTTTTGTGGCTTGGCATAGCAGCTTTTGTGATACTGTTAGGCTATTTTATGGATATAGTTTCCTGCCCGAAAAAGTTAAAGCTGTACAGAGATACAGTTGAATTTTCAATGCTTAAGAGTATAAGCAGAAAGATCTCCTTCGGACACGTACACGGTTGGAGCCCCGTCAGAGTTCATTACAGAATTGAAGGCGTTTCAAACGTTGTCTTCGAGCAGAATTTCGTTGAAAGAATATTTGATGCAGGACATATTTCCTTTTCGGGAAAGGTGAGCATCGAAGCGAAAAGAGACGAGGATCGTGTCAGGATAAATGAAAAATACCATATATACGGTATCAGTAATTTCTCGGAATTCAAAAAGGAATTTGGAAGATAAAATGGAGGATTTTGCATCCTCCATTT
Organism: Candidatus Avispirillum sp.; assembly: GCA_045650355.1. Lineage (GTDB taxonomy): Bacteria > Bacillota > Clostridia > Oscillospirales > CAG-272 > Avispirillum. The sequence goes on from JAZRRC010000132.1 coordinate 9,529, forward strand.
TTTATATATCTGCCCATCCCGACAAATTAGAGCTTGAAATGGAGAGGGAATTGGTGTAGTGAATGTTGCTCAAAAGCCTCCCCCTCTCAGACGCTTGCGGCTGTGAGGGGGAGGTGGCATCGGTGCAGGGTGAATATAGAATTTATGATTTCTTTGGCACCGATGACGGAAGGGGTGTCTTATCTGAACGAGAACTATCTGACAGTTATAGTTAAACTGTCATTTAACAGGGCGCGAAATAATAAAGTTTGGTTCTTGTGCTGATGTGCAACCCTTCCACCGCAAGCGGTCCCCCTCCCCTTCACAGCTCTTCGCGCTGAGAAGGGGAGGCTTAGCATCTAAACTTCTCGTTCCCACTTCAAACTCCGATTTGTCTCATAGTTTACATAAAAAATGCTGTCACCTGAGTGACAGCATTTTTGAATTTATCTCTTAACTGTAATTGTAACAGCCTCGCCGTTGATGTTCCAGTCCTTGGAGATGCCGTCAAGACCTGCCTCGAAGGTGAGAGCGTCGCAGAGAACTGCAGAGCAGAACTCGGAGCTGTCCTTGTCGAGAATAGCACGGATCTTGTCGCTTCCAACTACGGAAACGGAGATGCGGTCCATAACGTTGAAGTCGGAGTCCTTTCTCATTGTCTGAACCTTGGAGATAAGCTCACGAATGAAGCCTTCCTCGATAAGATCTTCTGTGAGAATTGTGCAAAGAGCAACTGTAAGGTCGCCCTCAGCTACGGAGAACCAGCCTTCCTTCTGCTGAACGTCGATAAGGAGGTCTTCCTTTGTAAGAGAAACGGGGCTTGAGTTAACCTCGAAGGAGAGAGCGCCTGTAGAGTTGAGCTCAGCCATTGCAGCGTTGCCGTCTACCTCTGTGAGGAATGTACGGATACCGCCGAGAAGCTTACCGTACTTAGGACCTACAGTCTTAAGCTGGGGCTTGAAGCTGTAGGAGGAGATAGCGGAAACGTCAGTTGTGAAGGTAGCCTTCTTAACGTTAAGCTCTTCCTCAACGATCTCACGGTAGTAGTCGCTGACTGTGCGGTCAGTCTTAATGCAGATCTCGGAGAGGGGCTGACGGTTCTTGATGTTAGCACCGTTTCTTGCAGCACGGCCGAGAGTAACAGCATCAAGAATGAAGCTCATATCATCCTCAAGAGCGGGATCGATCATAGCCTCGTCTACCTCAGGGTAGTCGCAGAAATGAACGGAGATGGGAGCTTCCTTGTCGATTGTGCAAACGAGATTTCTGTAAATATCCTCTGCCATGAAGGGGATCATGGGAGCTGCAGCCTTGGCAGTTGTAACGAGAACGTGCCAGAGAGTCATATAAGCTGCGATCTTGTCCTCTGTGAGGTCTGTACCCCAGAAGCGCTCACGGGAGCGACGAACGTACCAGTTGGAAAGCTCGTCAACAAAGGAGGAAAGGCACTTTGCAGCCTCGGGAATTCTGTAGTTTCCGAGGTTCTGGTCAACGCCCTTAACCATTGTGTTAAGTCTGGAAAGGATAAACTTATCCATAACGTTGAGAGTGCAATCGGAAAGCTTATAGTTTGCAGGGTTGAAGTTATCAATGTTTGCGTAGAGTACCCAGAATGCATATGTGTTCTGGAGTGTACCCATGAACTTTCTCTGACCCTCTGTAACGGCTCTGTCGGAGAAACGGGAGGGGAGCCAGGGAGCAGAGTTAGTATAGAAATACCAACGGATAGCGTCAGCTCCGTGAGTTGCAAGTGCATTGAAGGGGTCTACTGCGTTACCCTTGGACTTGGACATCTTCTGTCCGTCCTCATCCTGAACGAGACCGAGAACGATTACGTTACGGAAGGGAGCCTTATCAAAGAGGAGAGTGGAGATAGCAAGGAGGGAGTAGAACCAGCCACGTGTCTGGTCAACAGCCTCGGAGATGAAGTCTGCAGGGAACTGCGCCTCAAACTTCTCCTGATTCTCGAAGGGATAGTGATGCTGAGCGAAGGGCATCGCACCGGAGTCAAACCAGCAGTCGATAACCTCGGATACTCTCTTCATCTGGC
>JAZRRC010000133.1:0-1916 GCA_045650355.1 Candidatus Avispirillum sp.
GTTTCAGCCCTCTACCCTGCCCTCCGTGCCTTGGGAAACGGGGATATTGACAAAATATTTTATCTCACGGCAAAGACTGTGACGGGTAACGCCGCCGCAGATGCCATACAAAAAATGAGCGCAGAGGCCAAACACCTGAGAGCCGTTTTCGTTATGGCAAAGGAGCGAGTTTGCCCCATGGCGGGAGCAAAAAGAGTGGCGGGACTTTCCCGATGCGTTTTTTGCCCTCTTATGGGTGAAGTGCAGAAGGCAGCATACGAGGAAAGACGTGACAGCGCTCTTCTCGAGCTGCTTTCGGGCAGAGCGGTCATCGATTCATCGATTATCCAAGCTGTTGCAAAAAAGCATAACGTCTGCCCCTATGAGCTATCCCTTGACGTTAGCGAATACTGCGAGGTCGTTATCTGCGACTACAACTACGTTTTTGATCCCAATATAAGATTCAAAAGATATTTTGAGGGTACTAAAAGAGGTCGGTATGCCTTTCTTGTTGACGAGGCACACAACCTGCCCGACCGCGCACGTGAGATGTACTCCGCTACCTTAATTGCAAACACCTTCTTGAAGCTTTATAAAACCGACTCCCCTGTTATTACGAAAAACACAGCTCTTTTTGACAGTATTTCTGCCGTTTGCGCAAAGCTTCGCGAGGTCATGAGTCTTTGCAAGAGCGAAGAGCATCTTGACTTTTCAGGCGAGAGCATCGGCTATCACCTTTCAAGCCGAATGATACCGGGACTTCCCGAAGCCCTCACTCAGTTTGCAAGGGCGGCATCTCAGGCTTCGCAAAAGGATGAGGAGGCAGCACCTCTTCTTGAGGATGCGCTGGATACGGCGGCGGAATTTGTCCGCGCGGCAGCTCTTTTTGATAAGGGCTTTGCATTTTACGCAGAGCTTCAGGGCCCTCGCCTTAAACTTGAGATACGATGCCTTGACCCCTCACCCATGCTTTCCCAGATGCTCCTTGCATCAAAAAGTGCAGTTCTCTTCTCTGCCACCCTTACGCCTATGGACTATTTTGCAGACGTCCTCGGCTGTCGGGATGCAGGACTTCTCGAGCTTGATTCCCCCTACGATCCGAAGAATCTCTGCCTTTTTGCCTATGACGCTGTCAGCACAAGATATGAGGACCGCGAGATGAGCGTTCCCGATATCTGCGAGATAATAATGGCAACCGCCGAGGCAAGAGAAGGAAACTACATCGTTTATTTCCCATCCTACGAATATATGGACATGGTTTTTGAGGAGTTCGAGGAATGTGCGCCTCATATCCGCTGCATAAAGCAGTCAAGGGGTATGAGCCACAAGGAGCGCAACGAATTCTTAGCAGAATTTTCCGAGGACAGCGAAGGGCTTGTCGGATTTTGCGTTCTTGGCGGCGCCTTTTCCGAGGGTGTTGATATGAAGGGCGAGAGCCTTATCGGCACTATCATCATCGGCACGGGACTTCCAAAGATCACAGCCGAGCAGAATATCCTTGCGGATTATTTTGAAAAAACAAGAGAAAACGGCAAGGACTATGCCTACACCTATCCTGCAATGATCAAGGTGCTGCAGGCGGCAGGACGAGTTATCCGAAGCGAGACGGACCGAGGCGTGGTAGTCCTCGTTGACGACCGCTACGGCGACCCGAATATTTACCGCCTTTTCCCGAAGATGTGGCGCCATATCAAATATACGGCAGACCCCTATTCCCTTGCAACCGCCCTCGAGCGGTTTTGGGAATATTAAAAATGACTACGGAATTATCCGTGGTCATTTTTAGTTTTAAATTTGGGTTTATCGGGGAGATGCAAACTAAAGTTTGAAGTGCAAAAAGATCAAACTCCGAGCCTCCACTTCTCGCACAGCGTGAAGGGGAGGGGGACCGCCACGAAGATAAACGAACGATTATTGATATCTGTATCGAGGCGGTG
>JAZRRC010000134.1:0-6974 GCA_045650355.1 Candidatus Avispirillum sp.
TCCTTGGCTCACAGAACGACATGGCTACGATCCGACTTCCTTAAAATGAAGTTCAAATATTTCATATGATATTTCCGGCTCCATACCGGCAATATAGATAATTCTTTATGGGGGAGACGGATGAGGGTTGCTACCTGGGCAAGAACTGTCAAGTCGGAGGCCAAGCGGTCTTAGGAAGACAAGACCTGATACCAACTCCTTGGCTCACAGAACGACATGGCTACGATCCGACTTGGTAGCAACCCTCATCCGTCTCCCCCATAAAAAATAATCTATATTGCCGGTATGGAGCCGGAAATTTCATATACAATATTTGAACTTCATTTTAAGGAGCCACCTTCCCCCAATCTGTGGGGGAAGGACTAACTTAGGTCCACGCCTCGTGCGTTGACAGAGCGGGCACAGATGTTTTAAGTTTTGGACTTCTTCACGTCTGCGAGGGGAAGGACTAACTTAGGTCAACGCCTCGTGCGTTGACAGAGCGGGCACGGATGTTTTAAGTTTTGGACTTCTTCACGCCTGCGAGGGGAAGGCCTTGGTGCAAATCGCCTCTATCACCTGTCAAATTTTTATTTGAAACATCTCGCTAAACCCGAATTTGAATGAACATAACGCTGTGACGGTTATATTTATAGAAAGAAAATGAAAAAATGTGTTAAAAAATCGCCAATTCCTTTGACTATTTCGAACTGTTGTGCTATAATAATTTGATATTAGACAGTAAGGTGGGGTAGAATTGATAATACTGGGAATTGACCCGGGAATTGCCATTGTTGGATGGGGCGTTCTTCGGTACGAAAACGGAAAATTTTCCCCGATCGCCTTCGGCTCTATTCAGACGAAAGCGGGTCAGAAGGTGGAGGACAGACTGGATCAGGTTTATACCGGTCTTTCTGCCATCATCGAAAAATACCGTCCCGACGTAATGGCGATAGAGGAGCTTTTCTGGAACACAAACCAGAAAACAGGTATCGTTGTTGCCGAGGCGAGAGGCGTTATTCTCCTTGCCGCAAGGCGGGCGAATATTCCCATATTTGAGTATACCCCGCTTCAGGTAAAGCAAGCCATTGTTGGCTACGGAAGAGCAGAAAAAAAGCAGGTCATCATGATGGTAACAACCTTCCTCGGACTGAAGGAACCTCCGAAGCCCGATGATACGGCAGATGCTCTTGCCATTGCAATATGTCACGGACACTGTGCAAACTCCGTGATAGGACAATTTTACAATAAATGATTGAGGTACGATATGTGGTACAGTGAAAATTGGAATGATTACGAGCTTCTTGATGCAGAGGGCGGCGAGCGCCTTGAGCGTTGGGGAGATTATATACTTATCCGTCCCGACCCCCAGATCATCTGGACGGGCGAGAGAAAGGACCCCAGATGGAGAAAGGCTGACGGTATCTACCGCCGTTCAAAGTCAGGCGGCGGCAAGTGGGTAGTCTGCAACATTCCCGAGGAGTGGTGCATAAACTATGAGAATCTCACCTTCAAGCTTCGCCCCATGGGCTTCAAGCACACAGGTCTTTTCCCCGAGCAGGCAACAAACTGGGATTGGTTCTCATCTCTCATTCAGAAGAGAGTGAAGGAGAATCCCGAGAGAAAGCCCTCCGTTCTTAACCTTTTTGCATACACAGGCGGTGCAACTGCGGCAGCTGCTGCGGCAGGAGCTTCTGTTTGCCACGTTGATGCGGCAAAGGGCATGGTTCAGGCGGCAAAGGAAAACCTGAAGCTTTCAGGTCTTGAGAATGCTCCTGTGCGCTATATCGTAGACGACTGCAAGAAGTTTGTTGAAAGAGAGATCCGCCGCGGACACAAGTACGACGGTATCATCATGGATCCTCCCTCCTACGGCAGAGGCCCCGGCGGTGAGGTATGGAAGCTTGAGGAATGCGCATACGAGCTTATCAGCCTGGCTTCTAAGGTTCTTTCCGACGATCCTCTCTTCTTCCTTGTAAACTCCTACACAACAGGACTTTCTCCTGCAACCATGGGATACATGGTAATGACAGCCCTTAACGGAAGAGGCAGAATCGAAACAGGCGAGGTAGGACTTAAGGTAACGAAGAGCGGACTTTATCTCCCTGCGGGTGCGGCGACACGTTGGACAGCGAAGTAATAGGTAAGAGGTAAGAAGGAATAGGTAAGGAACATTTTCGCTGCAGGCGAAAATGGATTTTGTTGAAAGGATATTTGTATGAGTGCAATTATTAAGGCTGAGCATCTTTCATTTGCATATCAGGGGGACGAGGATACCGCTCCCGTGCAGGCATTGAAGGACGTTAGCTTTGAGATAGAGGAAGGCTCCTTCGTTGCAATCCTCGGTCATAACGGATGCGGCAAGTCCACTCTTGCAAAGCTTCTTTGTATGATCCTTGAGCCTGATGAAGGAAGGCTTTATATAAACGGCCGCGATATGACGGCTGAGGATATCGATGAGGCGGACGTATACGATGCCCGCCGCCGTGTGGGTATGGTATTCCAGAATCCCGACAACCAGCTTGTTGCCACCATCGTAGAAGAGGACGTGGCATTCGGCTGTGAGAATCTGGGTATTCCCTCCGAAAAGATCAGAAAGAGAGTAGACGAGGCGCTGGCAACGGTCGGTATGACAAAGTACGCCCGCCACGCAACTCACCGACTTTCGGGAGGACAAAAGCAGAGAATCGCCATTGCAGGAGTTCTTGCAATGCGACGCAAATGTATTATTTTTGACGAAAGCACAGCAATGCTCGACCCCGGCGGAAGAAAAGAGGTTATGGACACCATCTGTCGCCTCAACCGCGAGGAGGGCATTACGGTTATTCATATAACTCACTATATGAACGAGGCAACCATGGCTGACCGTGTTCTAGTTATGAACGAGGGAGCGGTTATTATGGACGGCACTCCCGGGGAGGTATTCTCCCGTGCGGACGAGCTTTGGGAGGCAGGACTTGACGTGCCTCAGACAACGGAGCTTCTCTGGAAGATGAGAGAGCGAGGCTACGACGTGCGCCTTGATATTTTCGAGCCCGAGGAATGCGCGAGGGAGATTTCCCGTGCCCTGCACGGAAAATCGTGATATCCACCTTCGGGTGGGTGATATACGCTTCGCGTGTGATATATTCCCCTTTGGGGAATGTTAATGAAGATTTCCGCCTTTGCGGAAATCTACGATAAATATTGATTATTCATTAGGATTTTATGGGAAAGATAGAACTTCAGAATATAACGTATATCTACGGCAAGGGTGCGCCTTATGAGATAAAGGCCCTTGACGACGTTTCCCTTACCTTTGAGGAAGGGAAGATAATAGGACTTATCGGCCATACGGGCTCGGGTAAGTCTACCCTTGTTCAGCTGCTCAACGGACTTATAAAGCCCGATTCGGGAACGGTGCTTCTCGATGGGAAGGACATCTGGCAAGAGCCCAAAAAGATTCGTGACGTGCGATTCAAGGTAGGACTTGTAATGCAGTATCCCGAGTATCAGCTCTTTGATGAGACCGTTTGGAAGGATATAGCATTTGGCCCGAAGAATATGGGCATGAGCGAGGACGAAATTAAAAAAGCGGTGCTGGAGGCTGCAAGCTTTGCAGGCATCAAGGATAAGCACTTGTCAAAGTCCCCCTTCGATCTTTCGGGCGGACAGAAGAGAAGAGTAGCGTTGGCAGGAGTTATTGCAATGCGCCCCTCCGTTCTCGTTCTTGACGAGCCTGCCGCAGGTCTTGACCCCGGCGCCCGCAGAAAGATCCTTTCAAGAATCAAGGATTATCAGAGACAGAGCGGCACCACCGTTATCATAGTTTCCCACTCCATGGAGGATATGGCAATGTACTGCGACTCTGTTGTGGTTATGAATCACGGTAAGGTGACTATGACGGGAACACCCGCAGAGGTATTCTCCCGAAGCGATGAGCTTATAGCACAGGGACTTGACGTGCCTGCCATCACAAAGGTGGCAAGAGCGCTCCAGAGCGAGGGCGTTGATATCGGTCTTGATATCTACACCGTAAACTTTGCGGCTCATAGATTATTTGGGGAGGTGGAAGTTTGAAAATGACATTTGCAAAAATTCTTACTTCACCTTTTTCAAACACCATTTGTGTCTTTTTGCTCAAGCAGAGCAAAATTCGAAGAAACGACACAAATGCAAAGTATAGCGAGGAGGGGATTTCATGAAGGCAGATATCGCATTCGGTCAGTACTGCGAGGGAAGCTCCTTTCTCCACAGACTCGATCCCCGCTGGAAGATAGTTTTTGCTCTTGTATATATCGTGGCACTCTTCCTTGCAAAGAATATCTTTGCATTTGCTCTTATGGCAGTTTCCATAATCGCTCTCTGGGCGCTTTCGGGCATTCGTGCAAAGATTCTCGTTAAGGGACTTAGACCCCTTCTTTTCATCATCGCCTTTACTGCGATAATCAACGTTTTCTGGTTCAAGGGCGAAACACCCCTTCTTCCCGAAAGCTGGTTTTTCCAGATATACCTTGAGGGTATAATCAATGCGGCTCTCATCGTCCTTCGCGTTATGGTGCTTGTAACGGGAACCAGCATTATGCTCACCTACACAACAACACCCATTGCGCTGACAGACGGAATCGAGCAGCTCCTTGCCCCCCTTGCAAAGATAAAGGTGCCCGTTCACGAGTTTTCAATGATGATGACAATTGCTCTGCGCTTTATCCCCACTCTCATTGAGGAAACGGATAAGATCATGTGCGCCCAGAAGGCAAGAGGTAGTGATTTCTCACAGGGCTCCCTTGTTCGTCGAGCAAAGGCCCTTGTGCCCGTGCTCGTTCCCCTCTTCATCTCCGCATTCAGAAGAGCTGAGGACCTTGCAACTGCAATGGAGTGCCGCTGCTACACAGGCGGTGCGGGCAGAACGAGAATGAATATCCTTCATTCCACGTGGCGTGATCTTGTGATGCTTTTATTCATCTGCGCATTCGTTGCGGGAATCGTTGTAATCAATATCTTCGCCCCCGGATACGTGTTCACAATGTAATAGCCTTCCCCAGCGGGGAAGGGGGACCGCCGAAGGGCGGTGGATGAGGAGAACACCTTTTTCGATGTTTTTCCTTGATCCGATTACTTTGTGAAATTAAAAATAAGATTAAACGAAATGATAAGCAATTACAACAAGAAGTTAGTGCCTATAGCGCAGGAGCTTCGTAAGAATATGACACCTGAGGAAAAGCATCTGTGGTATGATTTTCTCAAAAAGTTGCCTGTAACTGTCAATAGGCAGAAGAATATAGGTGATTACATCGTTGATTTCTATATAGCAAAGGTAAATATCGTTATAGAGCTTGACGGAAGCCAACATGGAAGAGAAGAAAACAAAAAGGCAGATGCACGAAGAGACAGCGAGCTTCGGCAACTGGGAATTAAGGTTTTAAGGTACACAAACCGAGATGTGAACAGTAATTTCAGTTCAGTTTGTGCTGATATACTCAGGCATCTTGGATTGCGCTTTGATGATTTAAAGTAGCTGGAATTTGGAGAGGACAAGGCTTTAGCTATCAAGTAGAGAAATTGCAGACGGTGTCCTCCTCATCCACCGCCCTTCGGCGGTCCCCCTTCTCCGCTGGAGAAGGCAATCGCAGATATTCTTTTCGGACGAAAGCAATGATAATAAATTATTTGAGGCTTAATAATGATAGACAATACCTTTGATTACAGGCTGTTTATTGACGAAGTACCGTACAGCATATCGGTTGATTCCTCTGACGGTGACAGAAAAAGAATAGTAGTCAACAGAACGGTCGTGTTTGACGATGTCTGTGCAGGATTTTTGCCTCCGACAACCGATATTTTGTATTTTCCTTTTGTTATCAAGAATAAACGAATTGTAATTTCAATTGATGACAGAGAGATTCAGCATAAGTACAACATATACGTAAATGATGTTTCTCCAATAGACGGCTCTTCTGTTTACGGTGATCTGAATAAAGCCAAAGCGGATGTTTCCGGCGGATTTTTTGGTTTCATAAAAAGAAAATGGAAGAAGATTCTTCTGGAAAACCTTGCTTTGATGGTGGCAGGATACTTTGCTTTCAGAGAATTCAAGAAATGGGAGTTTTATATAGCTTTCATAGTTATTTGCTTAGTCGCCATAGTTTTGGCAGAATGGCTATCAGCAAAAAGCATCATTAAAAAATTCAATCGAAGATACAAAATCAAAAAAGAGATTATTGTTAAATGAAGATTTCCGCCGAGGCGGAAATCAACCGCAATTATTCATTATTCATCATTCACTATTCATTATTCATTAATTTCTAAGGAGCTCGCCGTGAAATATATACTCAAAATCAAATATATCGGCACGGCGTATTGCGGCTTTCAGTGTCAGAAAAACGGTACTGCCGTTCAGAACGTGCTGACGGAGGCGGCAGGGAAGGTCTTTAAGTGCCCCTGCTCGGTTACCGGATGCTCCCGTACCGATTCCGGAGTTCATGCTCTCGGTTTTTGTGCCACCGTTGAGCCGAAGGAGGACGTAAGAATCCCCGCAGGAAAGCTCCACCGTGCCTTTGCCGCATTTCTCCCCGATGATATTGCCGTTATCTCGGCAGCAGAGGTGGCAGATGATTTTCATCCCCGATACGATTCCAAGGGGAAGAACTACATCTACCGCATATGGGACGGCCTTTATGAGGATCCCTTTGAGAAAAAGAGAAGCATGAGGCTCACCCCCACCTTAACCGACCGTGAGATTCTTCTTATGAAGAGGGCGGCATCCCATTTTGTGGGAAAGCATGATTTTTCCTCCTTTATGGCTCAGGGATCAAAGATCGTTGATGCTCACAGAACGGTAAAATCTGCCGAGGTCTACAGAGATGCATCGGGATGCGTTGTGTTCTCCGTATCGGCTGACGGATTTCTTTATAATATGGTGCGAATAATGGTGGGCACCCTTGTGGACGTTGCAAAGGGAAGGATCCTTCCCGATGACATCCCCAAAATCATAGATTCCTGCGACAGAAAAAGAG
>JAZRRC010000135.1:0-2030 GCA_045650355.1 Candidatus Avispirillum sp.
ATTTGTAGGACATAATTTCCCTCCATATTATATATACTGCTTTGATTATACCTCTCGGCACAGTTTTTGTCAATGATTTGTGGGGAGGGTTTGGCATTGAAACGAAATTGGTGTTTCGTAGGGGACGATGCCCACATCGTCCCGTTACAGACGTAACGATTCGCGGTGAATATGGTTTCGTTCTTGTGCAGATGGGGGGGAGCGGCAAGCCGCTCCCCTACGCTTAAATTTACAGTTGCGTTTCTTTCTTTTACGTATTACTTTAACTTTTAGCATCGGACGAGCAATGCTCGCCCCTACAATATTCAATTTCAAACATCCCTATAAACACTAATTTATCCCTCTCTTTCTCTCTTGAAAAAATGATGTACTTAATGTATAATATAATAAAAATGTAGAAAGAAGGTACGGTATGAAAAGAGCTCTTTCTTTTATCCTTTCTCTCATTATGGCGGCCTCCTGCCTCGTTATCCCCGCAATAGCGTCAGAGACCCCCTCGTATTCCATAGGCTCCCGCATTGAGCTTGCGAAGTTCGGTGATTACGCAACTCACGGAAACCATCAGACAAGAACGGTTCACACCTCCCACGGTGACTATGCGGCTTACATCACAGGCTCCTACACCGACAACAAGGGCAACACCGTTGACAAATGGTCTCTCATAAAGATCGATACCGCAACGGGCAAAAGCACCGTCGTTTTCGTTGGCGAAAAATATTTTGATTCAAGCCAGGTATCCCTTCTCGTTGACAAGGACGAAAACGTTTGGGCTATAACCTCCACCTCCGATTCCAGAAGAAATCTCACATCCGAGGGTATTGACTCCCGCGCTCACAGGCTCGATGCGAAAACAGGCGAGGTTACCTCCTATCAGAGCATCATCAGCGGCGGCGCTCAGGACGGCTACGGCTACGCTACCTGCTACTACGACGAAAAGTACGACCGTATTATCGTTATGCACGCAGGCGGAGACTACGTGCCCGGTCAGAACAGAGCTTCCTTCAACTGGACAATTTTTGACCTCAAGAAGAATCAGTGGCAGACAAGAGTTCGCTATGCGATGATCGACTCCCGCCACTGCTATATGTTCGGCTATGCAGACGGCAAGGGCGGCCTTATTATGATCGCCCAGAGAGATATCAAGGCGGCCTCCCTCGGCTATCCCGAGGTTGGAAGCAACGAGGGTATCACAAGCGCAGACAAGCAGTATATGTCCCAGCACGGCATCACCCGCTGGGCAGCAGACTACTGCTGGGATCAGCTCGACCTTTACTATTTCCCGAAGATCACAGAAAGCAAATTCACAAAATATTCCGTTTGCGAGGCTGATTACTCCAAGGTTCTCGGAACTCAGGCACAGCGCAACACTCTCGAATACCGCCTGAAGAACTACTATCCCGCAACACAGAACAACAACGGCGGAGACTTCCTTCTCACAAAAACAAAAGAAGGCAGACTTCTTCTTCACATCACCTACAACAAGGCCCTCATTCAGGCGGCAATGGACCGCTCTAAGGGCTCGGAAAGCAAATGGTACCATCAGGTCTGGGACGTTACTGACGGCGCTGACTACTGCGCAAAGCTTTACGAGGGCGTTCTCGTTGACGAGATGGCAGGCGAATCGGGCTTTGGATTCCGTCTTTACGAGGATACAAAGGGCAACGTTAATATTATAGAGTCTCACAACGGCGCTCTCACCATCTACAGAACGCAGTACGACGGCAAGGGCAGCTACACCTATCATAAGGTCGGCACCTCTCAGACCCTCAAGGAAGCAGGAAATATGTTCAGCATCTCCTCTCACAGAAGCGGCAGCATTACCGATGACAAAATGAACGTTATCTACGCCGCAAGCGGAAAGTATATGTTCTATCAGGCAACCCTCTCCCCCGTGGCATACGATACCGTCGAGTGTCAGCACGTATGGGCGATCTCCGAATCGGAGGGTATGGCTGCAACCTGCATGGGCCCCGGATATAATATTTACCGTTGTACCTACTGTAACGTTTCCGAAAGAGAAAACGTTCCTG
>JAZRRC010000136.1:0-14078 GCA_045650355.1 Candidatus Avispirillum sp.
TAAAATTCAGCTATCCGCGAGATCCTGCCTTCGGCACCATCCTAAGGGATGGTTCGACTTCGTAAAACACCGCGCTGTGGTGTTTTACTTCGCTCAGGATGACGCGCGGAGGGGATGTTCGCCAAAATTCAAATTCCCCGACAAACCCAAATTTATATAACCATCTTTTTAAAGTTTCTTTGCTACTTTCTTTTCAAAGAAAGTAGCAAAGCTCCCTCATCGAAAAACTATAATGTAAAAAATCAAAAGAAGATGTGCGAAAAAGGAACGAAAGCTATTTATTTTTATAAAAAAGTAGTGTATAATGATTATAACTATAAATTAAGTGAGGTACGGCTATGAAGCTTCAAAAGACTCCCTTTTCTGCGGCACCCTATATGGAGCGCGCAAAGGAAATACTTGCGCAGATGACCCTTACCGAGAAGATCGGTCAGCTTAATTTGACGGGTACTGTCCGCAGTCTTGACGAAAATATGATCCGTGAGGGCAAGGTTGGTAACTTCCTTAACGTTCCCGACGTTGCAACGGCAAACCGCCGTCAGAAGATCGCTGTTGAGGAGTCCCGCATGGGTATCCCCCTTCTCATCGGTCACGACGTTGTTCACGGTGACAGAACTCTCTTCCCCATCCCCCTTGCGACCGCTGCAAGCTGGGATATGGAAAGAATCGAAAAGTGCGAGATGCTTGCTGCAAAGGAAGCATACCACGAGGGTATCAACTGGATCTATTCTCCCATGATCGATATCACCCGCGAGCCCCGTTGGGGTCGAATCGCTGAGGGTGCGGGCGAGGACAAGTTTTTCGGCTCCTGCGTTGCTCAGGCGAGAGTTCGCGGCTTCCAGACAATCAATCCCGAAACAGGCTATCCCTATACTGCCGCTTGCTTCAAGCATTTCTGCGGCTACGGTCTTTCCGAGGCAGGACGTGACTACGAGGCTTGCGATATCAGCGACAGAACACTCCATTCCGAGTATCTCCCCGTATACAAGGCATCCGTTGACGCAGGCTCTATCACCTGTATGTCCTCCTTTAACTCTATGAACGGCGACCCCGTTTCCGGCTCCCACTACTACCTCACAGAGCTTCTCCGTGACGACTGGGGCTTTGAGGGTATGGTAGTTTCCGACTGGACATCCATCTTCGAGCTTGTTAAGCACAGAGTTGCTAAGGACGGTAAGGACGCAGCTCATATGGCTATCCTTGCAGGTAACGATATGGATATGCACTCCGACGTATATCTTAATTACCTTGAGGAGCTTTGCGAGGAGGATCCCGCAGTTCTCGAGGCAATTGACAAGAGCGTTCTCCGTGTTCTCGTAACAAAGCTTGCTATTGGTCTCTTTGATAATCCTTATCGTGATGAGGATGCAATGAAGTACTTCCTCAAGGAAGAAACAAGAGAGGCAGCTCGCGATATGGGCGCGCATTCCGCTGTTCTTCTCAAAAATGAGAACAATATCCTTCCTTTAAATAATAATACAAAGAAAAAGTATCTTCTCACAGGTCCTATGGCCGATGAGAGATTCGAGGCTATCGGTCTCTGGGGCGGCCGCGGTGACGTTAATACCATCGTTACCATCAAGAACGCTCTCGAGGCAATGGAAAACGTTGAGATCGTTTACTGCAAGGGCTGCGAGTTCGAGGACGATAATGGCGAGGGCTTTGCAGAGGGCGTAGCGCTTGCTGCTGATTGCGATGCTATCATCTATGCTTGCGGTGAGCCCGTTCACTGGGCAGGCGAGCATGGCGGCCGCGCTGACATCGATCTCCCCTATCCTCAGAACGATTACCTCAAGGCTCTTAAGGAAACAGGCAAGCCTATCATTTCCGTGCTTCTCACAGCACGTCCTCTCGCTTGCGTAACTCTCGACAGCCTTTCCGATGCCCTCCTTCTCGGCTGGCACGCAGGTATCGAGGCAGGTAACGCAGTTTGCGACGTTCTCTTCGGTAAGGTATCCCCCTCCGGACGCCTTCCCGTAACATTCCCCCGTGCAACAGGTCAGATCCCCCTCTACTATGCAAGCCTTCCCGGCGGACGTCCCCGCGGAAGCGACGGCATCTCCCGTCATAGATTTATCGAGGATACACCTCTCTACTGCTTCGGCTACGGTCTTACATACGGCGAGGTTGAATACGGCGCAGTTGAGATCGAGAACCCTGCCCTCCGCGACGGTGACGAGCTTCGTGCTTCCATCACTGTAAAGAATATCAGCGATACAGATATCGAGGAAGTAGTTCAGGTTTACTACTGCGACCTCGTTTCCTCTCTCGAAACTCCCGATAAGCTCCTTTGCGACTTCGAAAAGGTAGCTCTCAAGGCAGGTGAGGAGAAGAAGGTATCCTTCTCTATCCCCACAGAGCGTTTCGAGCTTATGACACGTAAGCTTGAGAGAGTTCTCGAGCCCGGCGACTTCCGTCTCTACATCGGCAAGAATTCCGATACATGGAACGGTGCTGACTTCGAGGTTGTTAAATAATTAATATAAAATGAAGAAAACCGCCCCTCGGGGCGGTTTTTTCAATACTTATTACCTATTACTTATTACCTATTACTTATTACTTATTACCTAAAACAAAAACCTCCGAGTTACCTCGGAGGTTTTGGAGCTGATAATGAGATTCGAACTCATGACCTCGTCATTACCAATGACGTGCTCTGCCAACTGAGCTATATCAGCGCCTACCCCGTAAGTATAACAAACCAAACACTTTTTGTCAATAGAAAAAACAAAAAAATAAATAGGGGAGAAAAATTTACAAAATAAAATATATTTTTCAAATTTCAAACAAATTTTAAAAACAGCATTTGTGACATTTATATAAATTTAATTTATACCAAACACAATATATAGGTGGGAGGTGGGTTTTGGAGCGCAATTTGTTAGTCAAAACTGTAAAAACCTAATGATTTCAGGGCTTTTTGGGGGCTTCTCTATAAATAGAATGAACAAAAAATTACCAAATGGCTATTGACAATTTGACATAACGATGATAGAATTGTATTACCAAATTTAATGGAGGTATATACCCTATGAAAAAAGTTTTAGCGCTTATTCTCACAGCAGCTATGCTTCTCTCCTGCATGATCGTTGGAATTTCTGCGGTTAGAGAGCATGCTACTAACGTTGAGACTGTAGTTACTACAGATAAGGCAGCTACAAATACAGCGAACTTCGTTGGATTTGAAAACTCCTTCTATTCTGATAACTACACATTCTCCATCACAATGAAGTCCTGCACAGCTGACTTCGGCGATATGGCAGAAAACGTAGGTTTCCTTGAGGGAACACCTATCATCAACATGAAGAACGGTACAATCGGCTGGAACGGTCACTCTGAGACAGTTTCCTACTCCTTCGCTGACAACACCTGGTACACAATTCAGTACAAGGTAGCTGACGGCAAGGTAGTTGTATCCGTTAACGGCACAGAGATCGGCACAGTTAACAAGACTATCCGTGCTATGCTCTACGGCTCCTTCTACAACTCCTATGTTACTGAGATTTACTTCAAGTCCGGTAGCAACTATGCTCTCTACGAAGATTTCGAAGATGGCGTAGACAACGTATTCTCTACAGAGGTTACAACATTTGAGGACGTTCAGACAAACGTAAGCTACGACAACTACAACGTAACTTACTCCGAGTTCGGCGCAGCTACAAACTCCGCTAACTTCGTTGGCTTTGAGAACTCCTTCTATGCTGACAACTACAAGTTCACAATCATCATGAAGTCCTGCACAGCAGACTTCGGTCAGATGGCTGAGAACGTAGGCTTCCTTGAGGGAACTCCTCTCATCAACATGAAGAACGGTACAATCGGTTGGCAGGGCCACTCCGAGACTGTATCCTATGACTTTGCTGACGATACTTGGTACACAATTCAGTACAAGGTAGCAGACGGCAAGACAGTTGTATCCATCAACGGCGAAGAGATCGGCACAGTTAACAAGACTATCCGTGCTATGCTCTACGGCTCCTTCTACGCTTCTTACGTTCGTTTCATTGGCTTCTCCGATGGTAACAACTACGCTATGGTAGAGGACTTCGAGGACGGCGTTGATAACGTATTCTCCACAGACCTTACATACTTCACAGAGGTTGGCGAAAAGTATGACCTCGGTATGAAGTACTACTACTGGGACTACGACACAGTAGCTTACCACGAGAACCTTAACTTCAAGAACGGCGCTCTCTGGAAGTATGCATTTGATTTCTGCATCGACCAGGCTGGCGGCGGCTTCATTAACGACTTCTTCGGCGGCGGCGTAGTTCTTACAGATTCTAAGATTTCTAACGACGGCGCTGAGATCGCTCTCGACCTCGACCTCAACAAGTGGTACCACATCGAGATCATCGATAACGGTGCAGTAGAGGTTTACCTCGATGGCGCATACATCGGCAACCTTGGTAACACAATCGCAGCTAACGGTATCTGCGGTCACGCTTCTCACATCGCAATCGACAACCTCAACCTCAACGATGTAGTTGATGACTTCGAGGATGGCGAGTACAATGCATGGTCCACCGGTACAGCTGGTATGGGTCTCAGCTATGAGTTCGAGGCAGTAACAGAAGAGACAATCTTCGACAAGCTTCCTGCTCCTAAGTATGAAGGCACTGCATACCTTCTCGAGAACTCTTGGGACGGCGAGTCCAACTACGTTGAGCAGAACAACCTTGGTTACCTTGGTGATCACTACATCGTAGACTACAACATCGCAATTCTTCCTACAAACGATTCTGCTGACGGTAACTTCTTCGAAATCTGGACAAACTGGAACTCCGGTTCTCCTGTTCGTTGGAAGGTTGGTACAGAGTTCGCTGGTAAGGACGAGGACCTCGTTCAGATCGAATGGGGCGAAGCTACAATCGATAACTTCCACCGTGTAACAATCGAGTACAAGAACAACAGAGGTTACCTCTACATCGACGGTACAGAGGTTTATAACGGTCTCTGCGGTTCTTATAAGGACCTCAGCATCATGATCATGATGCCTTGGAATGCAAGCATCGTTCTCGATGACTTCGCTATCTACAACGGCGACCTTGAGCTTATCAAGGATTACTCCGACCTCAGAACTGGCTCTGTTGGTAACAACACAGCTAAGTGGGTTAACCTCGATGCTGCTGATTTCTGCGCTGAAAACGGCTGCACAACAGGTAAGACTGTAATGGAATATGATTCCACATGTTACTCCACAGGTAACAACCAGACATACTGCGCAGTATGCGGCAATGTTAAGGACAACCACGAGATCGCTCTTAAGGATCACGTTTGGGCTGGCTACGACATGAACAGAAAGACAGACTCCGGTCTCGTTTACACATACTGTAAGAACTCTGGCTGCGTTGAGCAGAGATACACAGAGCTTCCCAAGAGCTACGAGGGTAAGCTTTACCAGTACTACGATATGCAGGACGACTTCGTTCTCGTATTCGGTGGCGAAAAGGCAGTTGATGACTACTCCGGTCTTGATAAGTACCTCACAGATACTGAGGGTAACGTTCATGAGTGCTGGAAGGTTGTTGACGGCAAGCTCGAGTTCCTTGGCCAGGCTGTATATGACGAGTTCTGGGGTATCGAGTCTGCAAAGATGCCTGTAAACGACTGGTCTATCTCCTATGACTTCTTCCTTGATGAGTCCAAGCACTGGACAAACGAGGACGGCGGCGTTGACTACGAGTGCTTCTTCATTCGTTGCTGCGGTGCTGCAGGTTACCAGCTCCAGGTAGGTTGGGACAGAATCAACGAGCAGCTCTTCATCAGAAAGACAGACGGCTCTAAGGTTCTCGCAACTTGCGACTACACATTCGAAGACCTCACAACATACAACTTCAAGGTTGCATGTAAGTACGAGGGCTACGGCTATACACACATGGATGAGGACTTTGATGCTCCTTGGTACGCTGAAATCGCTATCTTCGTAAACGGTGAGAAGGTTCTTTCTTACGGTGACCTCGAGGGTATCGATCAGTACTCCATCTACGATATCGCTTACGGTGCAGACCTCGGCGCATATCACAAGTTCCCCACATTCGGTCAGTTCGGTACATCCTACACAATCGATAACCTCGCATTCGGTTCTTACGACTTCCAGATCGTTAAGATCGCAGGCGATATCGACGGTGACGGTGAGCTCACAGCTGCTGACGCTACAATGATGAGACAGTACCTTGCTGGTATCATCACAGCTGAGGACTTCGTTGACGCATCTGTTGCTGACGTAAACGGCGACGGCGCTATCAACGCTAAGGACCAGCTCCTTATCAGAATCGCTCTTGCTGCATAATCAGTAAGAATAGATAACTGAATAAAAGCTAAATCGCGCCCCCGCAATGGGGGGTGCGCTTCATTTTAGGTAATAAGTAATAGTGAAGAAGTAATAAGTATGGTGCATTTCCGCTTTGGCGGAAATGTTCATTACCTCTTACTTATTCCTTATTATCTATTACTTTAATAAAAAATCCGCCCGAAGGCGGATTTTTTTATTATTCTAATTCCTTTTGAATATCGGGGAAGGGGGAAAGACTTTTTTTAAGAATTCCGTGGAGAGCAGCAATAGCTGTACCGTAATTGGTAATGGGAACACCTGCGTCTGCGCAAACTCTTGTGCGGTATCTCATTTCCTTTTCAGTCAGCATACATCCGCCGCAGTGAATAACAAGCTTGTACTGAGAAACGTCATCGGGGAACGTATTTCCGGAGGTGAACTCAATTGCAGGTGTAGCTCCTGCCTTTTCTCGAATCCATCCGGGAAGCTTAACGCTTCCGATATCACCGCACTGGCGGTGATGGGAGCATCCTTCAGAAATAAGAATCTTGTCAGAGTCGGAAAGCTTGAAAAGCGTTGCCGCACCCTGTACCGCTCCTCTGAGGTCACCCTTGTATCTTGCGAAAAGGATAGAGAATGAGGTAAGCAGAATGTTTTCGGGAACGATTTTCGAAACCTTACCGAACACCTGGGAATCGCAGATAACCATTTTTGGAGCTTCCTTGAAGGATGCAAGAGTATCCTCAAGCTCAGTATCACGGCAAACGGTTGCTGTGCATCCTGCATCCAGAATGTCTCGGATAGTCTGCTGCTGAGGAAGAATAAGTCTGCCCTTGGGCGCTGCTTTGTCGATAGGAACAACAAGAACAATATGATCTCCCGCTGTGAGAAGATCAGCCACAACTCTGCGGTCGTTCTCCTCTTTTTTGGAAAGCTCTCCTATCTTTTCACGAAGTCTGTTGATGGCTATATTATCCTTTGCGCTGACGTAGATCGTATCAGCGCCCTCCTCGGGAACTGTATCTAAAAGATCAGCCTTGTTGAAAACTGTAAGGCAGGGAACACCGCGCTTCTCCATGTGAGATTTGATCTCAAGATCGGCGCTTCTCATTCCCTTTGCAGCATCAACAACAAGGATTCCGATATCACAAGTAGCAAGAACTCGCTTTGCCTTGGCAACGCGCATCTCACCAAGGTCGCCCTCGTCATCAATTCCGGGGGTGTCTATTATCATAACAGGGCCGAGAGGCAAAAGCTCCATAGCTTTTTTAACAGGGTCAGTTGTCGTACCAAGGACGTCGGAAACAACGGAAAGCTCCTGTCCCGTCACCTGGTTTACAACGCTTGACTTTCCTGCATTGCGCATACCGAAAAATCCGATATGCAGTCTCTCACCGCTTGCAGTTTCATTAAGTGACATTGTTTTCTCCTTTTTTCTGTACTTTCTTTGAAAAGAAAGTACCAAAGAAACTTTATACTGTTGGATTGGTGGTATTTTATTGGAACCGTATAGCCGTTATATCAAAAGGGGTGCCCGCTTGCGGGCGGGATCATAGGATAATTTAAAAGGATAAACAAGCTTATCCTTTTAAATTATCCTATGATCCTTTTCCGTTTGTAAACAAACGGCCCCTTTTGATAAGTTAGATCAATTTTTGAAGTTTTTTGGGAGTGCAGAGGACTTTTTTACAAAAAAGTCCTTTGCATCAAACTTAGAATCTGAAATCTCTTCTGTTTGAGTTCTTGATGTCTTCGATGTTCTGCTTTGCTATTGCCTTGACCTTTTCGCCGGGGATTTTTTCAAGCTCCTTTTCGATGAGTGCAAAGCCAACCTTCTGTGTTTCGGGGGTAGCGTAGTCAACGAGGTACTCGGTGAGAGTCATGAGGGCATTGGGGTGGCAGCAGTTGAGGATCTGTCCTGATTTGCAGAGGCTCATAAATCTGTCGCCTGTTCTTCCCTCACGGTAGCATGGTGTGCAGAATGAGGGGATATGTCCTGTCTCCATGAGCCAGCGGACAACCTCATCGAGGGTTCTCTGGTCGGTAACGTCGAACTGCTCGGAATCGTGGGGGCGCTCCTCCTCGGTGTAGCCGCCAACGGATGTACGGGAAGCGCCGCTGATCTGGGAAATACCCATGTTGAGTGCCTCGCCGCGGACCTTTTCGGACTCACGGGTGGAGATGATCATTCCTGTGTAGGGAACAGCGAGACGGATGCAGGCGATGATCTTCTTGAAGGTCTCGTCGTCGATGCCGTTGTCAAACTGTGTGGGGTCGATATCGTCAGCTTTTTTGAGTCGGGGAACGCTGATTGTGTGGGGGCCTACGCCGTGAACTGCCTCAAGGTGCTCTGCGTGCATGAGAAGTCCTGCGAATTCGTACTTGTAAAGCTCAAGTCCGAAGAGAACTCCGAGACCAACGTCGTCGATGCCGCCCTCCATTGCTCGGTCCATAGCCTCGGTGTGGTAATCGTAGTCGTGCTTGGGACCTGTGGGATGGAGCGCAAGGTAGCTTTCCTTGTGGTATGTCTCCTGGAAGAGGATGTACGTGCCGATGCCCGCATCCTTGAGTTTGCGATAGTTTTCAACAGTTGTTGCCGCAATGTTTACGTTAACTCGGCGGATGGCACCGTTCTTGTGCTTGATGGAGTAGATAGTCTTGATAGACTCAAGGATGTACTCGATGGGGTTGTGAACTGGATCCTCACCGGCTTCAAGTGCAAGACGCTTGTGACCCATATCCTGAAGGGCGATAACCTCTGCTTTGATCTCCTCCTGAGTGAGCTTTTTGCGGCAGATAGTCTTGTTTTTGAGATGATAGGGGCAGTAAACGCAGCCGTTCACGCAGTAGTTGGAAAGGTAGAGGGGGGCAAACATAACGATACGGTTGCCGTAGAACGCAAGCTTGATCTCCTCAGCGATCTTTTTCATTTCCTCAACCTTTTCGGGAATCTCGCAAGCGAGAAGAACGCTTGCCTCGCGGTGGGAAAGACCCTTGCAGGAAAGACCGTTGCCTTCCTTCTTGGGGCGAGCCTTTTCGAGGATAGCATCGATAAGCTCAACATTGTTCTTGTTTGCCTCAGCATATTCAAGAGTTGCACGGATCTCTCCGTCGTTGATAAACTCTTCAGCTTTAAGTGATTTGATATTGTATTCAGCCATGGTTTTCTCCTTTTTTTCTGTTCTTTCTTTGAAAAGAAAGTACCAAAGAAACTTTATAAAAGAAATTTGATATTTAATTAAAGTTTTCGTCCGCCTTTTTCAAAAGGCGGCGCAGACAAGGGCGCGGAGCCCTTATCGCCTCCGCAGAGTCGAAATCCTTTTGCCTTACGGGATCCCAAAGCCTTTGCCTTTGGTCGCCCACCGCTTGTGGGCGAAATGCAGTATTATTGCACACAAACAATATTTGATTTGTGTGGCGGCAATCCCTAAACCGCATCTCCTCGTGCAGTAACTACCTCTGCACCGATGGCGGCAATTCGCTCTTTTAAGAGATTTAAAGCCTCGGCGCTTTCTGCTCCCTTTGTCAGCTTGTTGTTGTAGAGAGTATATTTCGCCTTCGCCTCCTCGGGGGAGAGATTGGGCATAACTACGTTTGCACCCGATAAAATTCCCTTTTCCCGTCCGTTTTCCGATAACGTGCCTAGAGCAGTGGTGGCGGGAAGAAGGATGGTAGGCTTTATAAGACGAATGATGGAGAGCAGATAGCAGGTAAGGTCAACGCTTCCTGCAGGATAGTCTTTGTACTCCGTCTGGGAATGGGGGATAAATGGCCCGATTCCGCACATATGAGGGGAAAATTCCTCAATAAATTTAAGATCGTTTGCAAGATGGTGGGAGGTCTGACCGGGTGAGCCTACCATAAATCCGCATCCCACCTGATAGCCTATATCCTTAAGATTTCCAAGGCACTCCATTCGCTCATCGTAGGAAAGACTTGCGGGGTGAAGGAGGCTGTAGTGGTCGGGGTTTGCAGTTTCATGACGGAGAAGGTATCTGTCCGCCCCTGCCTCGTAAAGCTTTTTATAGCTCTCATAGCCTCGCTCACCCAGGGAAAGGGTGATTGCGCAGTCGGGGTATCGACTTTTTATCTCTTTAATTAAGGGACAAAGGACCTCGTCTGTAAAATATCCGTCCTCGCCACCCTGTAAAACAAAGGTGCGAAAGCCAAGAGAGTATCCGTGGTCGCAGCAGGTGAGTATTTCCTCGGGGGAAAGTCGGTAACGGCTGCAGCTTTTGTTGCTTTTTCTGATTCCGCAGTAGTTGCAGTCATTTTTGCAGATGTTTGAAATTTCTATAAGTCCTCTAATGAAAACCGCCTTGCCGTAGACTGCTTCCTTTGCCGAAAGAGCAAGCTTTGCAGCATATTCTGCTGCTTCGGGGCTGTATCCCTCGATAAGCTCCCTGTATTCGCAGACTTTTAAGCCTCGGTTTTCAACAAGTGTGTTGATAAGTGAGCGGATCTTCTCAGTCATCGCTTATTACGTTGGAATAAGCGGTCTTAACACTGACACCGCTGAGGTTTCCAACCTTTCCTGCCAGAGCGGCAATAGCATCCTGAGGGGCATCGATGGCGATGGAAACGATGCTTACGCCCTTTTCCTTGTAGGGCACACCCATTCTGCCGATAATATATTCACCGTACTGCGAAAGGAGAGCGTTAAGGGGCTCTGCGCTTTCACGGTTTTCAACAATAATGCCCATAACGGCTATTCTTTTTGCCATTTTTACCTCCAAATAAAAAATGCTGCAGTTGTCCTGCAGCATTTGAAAAGGGTACAAATACCCTGCATTTTTAATTTCAAACACCCTTTCAATCGGAACGAAGCGAACCTTATGTCAGGACACTTTGATTCTATCACAAAATGCATTTTTTGTCAATAAGAGGTGCCAAACTCTTGCAATGGGGACGATTCGGTGATATACTGATAAAAAACATAGAAAGGTACGAAAAAAATGAAAAAGTTTTTTGCAGATTTCAAGGCCTTCATCATGAAGGGTAATATCATCGATATGGCTGTCGGTGTTGTAATCGGTGGTGCATTCGGTAAGATCGTAACAAGTCTTGTTGCAGACATCATCACACCTCTTGTAAGTATCCTCACAGGTAAGGTAAGCCTTACAGAGCTCAAGTGGGTAATCAACGAGGCAGTTATGGACGGTGACGTTGTAGTAACACCCGAGCTTGCACTTACATACGGTAATTTCTTCCAGAACATTATCGATTTCCTTATCATTGCCATTTCTATTTTTGTTGTTCTCCGTGTTATGACAGTAGCTCAGAAGAAGCTTGAGAGCCTCAAGAAGAAGGAAGAGGAAGAGAAGAAGGAAGAAGCTCCCAAGGAAACAGAGCTTTCCGTTCTTTGCGAAATTCGCGAAATGCTGAAGAAGCAGCAGGGCGAAGACAGCAACGAAGAATAATGAAAAGCACCCGAAAGGGTGCTTTTTCTTTTCTAAAAAACCATATTGATTCCGGCAATGACGATGATTACACAAAAGGCAAGCTTTAATATCTTTGTCTTCAATTTATCGGTTAAAAATGCTCCCGCAATACCTCCTGCCATGCCGGGAAGGGCAAGGGAGAGAAGAGATGCAGCATCAATCCTTGAGGTATGAGAATAGGTGACAGCGGAAACCACGCTGAGGAGAAGCACTACAAGGACAACAGATGCAAAATTATTGCGGACAGCGTCCTCTCCTTTTTCAGGATTCATCCGCCCGAGAATCCAGAGGAGGATAAGTCCGCCTCCCGCACCGAGAAATCCGTTTATAAACCCTGCAAAAATTCCGACTGCCCCACATAGGGCAAAGCTTTTGAAGCTTTTCTTTTCTCCTGTCATAATATTTTCCTTTTTTGGAGTTTTCGGGTGACCCTCTTGAAATTTTCTTGAAAATCTGCTATTATTATAATGAATATTTATATATATAATTAGTATTTCCGCCTTTAGCGGAGTTATTGCATAAAGAATTTTACTTTTGGAGTTGAAAATAAATGGCAGAGAAAAAAGATCAGAAAAAACAGCCCTCTAAGACTTATACGGCAAAGAAGAAAACTGCGCCTGAAAGCAAGTCTGCGGCAAGAAAGCGCATCGAGGAAGAGCAGCGCATAACCAATATGAAAAAAGAGGAGTACAGAGCTATCTGGAGGCAGACTGTTCCTTATCTTCTCATTGTTGCAGCTATCCTTCTCATTATTTGCTTTTTCACAGGCAGAGGAGAGGACCCCGGTATTGTTATTGGATTCATTTACGATGTGATGACGGGATTTTTCAGCATTTCCGCTCTCGTTATTCCCATTTTCCTTATTTTTGCCGGAGTTTCCGAGCTTCTTGATAACGGTGAAAACATAATAGGCACAAGAACTATATTCGCTATGGTTTCTTCTGCTTTGTTTTCCGTTCTTTTCGAGCTTTTTTCTCCTACCGGCAGCTATAATGTTATTGAGATGTTCAAGCGTGGAACCCAGATCAAGGGCGGCGGTGTTATCGGCGGTCTTATCGGACATACGTTCCTTGTTTGCTTTAAGTCTGTGGCGTCCTACGTTATCGTAATTGCCCTTCTGCTTCTCGGCATCATGCTCACTCTGGGACTTACACCTAAAAAGGTGTTCCAGTATATCAGAACAAAGATCCGTGAGGAAAAGGAAAGAAGAGCAGCTCTTGAAGAAGAGGAATATGAGGATGAGCCTGAGGATGACTATATCCCCGAGGATGATGACTATCTTCCCGAGCCTCCTCCTGCCCCCGTTCTTCCCACAGGAAAAAAGAAAAAGCCCAAATTTGATACAGACGTGCCCGTTGACGATGACGATATTATCCCCGAGGAGACAGCTCCCGTAGCAGAGGAGACACCCGAGGAGAGAAGAGCCCGTATTGAGCGTGAGCGATACGAGGAAGCAGTCAGAAACGCCAAAAAGAGAAAGACACAGGAAGAGCTTGATGCAGAAAACGCAGTTTTCGATGACGGAGATCTTCCCCTTGACGATGGATTTGAGGAAATTCCTCCCGAAAAGCCTCCCGTTGAGGATCCTATAGATACTGATATTCTTGATAAAATTGCAGATGCCTTCCTCGGCGATGATGACGAGGCAGCAGGAGAGGATCCTCTCAAGGTACAGAGAGAGCCTATTTCCGAAACTGTGCCCGAGGCAAAGCAGGTGCCCATCGACATTCCCAAGCCCGAGTATAAGTATCCTCCCATAGAGCTTCTCTCAGAGGGCACTACTACAATCAAGGCTCAGAACGTTCGTGAGGAGCTTCACGATAATGCGGCAAAGCTTGTCAGCGTGCTTGCAAGCTTCAACGTAAGAACAAAGATCGTAGGCGTTTCCCGCGGTCCCACAATTACAAGATACGAGCTTCTTCCCGAGCCCGGTACACGAGTTAAGTCTATTTCAAACCTTGTGGATGATATTGCCCTTAACCTTGCAACAAGCGGTGTCCGTATCGAGGCGCCCATCCCCGGCAAGGCGGCAGTAGGTATTGAGGTTCCCAATAAGACTGCGGAGACAGTATATCTGCGCTCCCTTATCGCAGATAAGTCCTTCGTTGAGCATAAGTCAAAGATCTCCTCTGCTCTCGGTAAGGACGTTGCGGGAAGCACAGTGCTTATGGATATCCAGAAGATGCCCCATCTTCTTATCGCAGGTGCGACAGGTATGGGTAAATCCGTATGTATCAACAGCCTTCTCGTATCTCTCCTTTATAAGGCATCCCCCGATGACGTTAAGCTTATCCTTATCGACCCCAAAAAGGTTGAGTTCAGCATTTATAACGGCCTTCCTCACCTTCTCGTTCCCGTTGTGA
>JAZRRC010000137.1:0-6019 GCA_045650355.1 Candidatus Avispirillum sp.
TAAATTCGGGTTTATGGGGGAGATTGAATTGAGCGACACACGATTCACGCGTCATCCTGAGCGGAGCAAATATCATAGTATGATATTTGCGAAGTCGAACCCGACCACAGGGAGGGCGCCCCTGTGGGGCGGGATCTACGATATTTGATAGGAGCTATCGATAATTTTAAGTAGATCCTGCCTTCGGCACCATCCTAAGGGATGGTTCGACTTCGTAAAACACCGCACTGTGGTGTTTTACTTCGCTCAGGATGACGTACCAAGTGAACTCACCAATAAACCCCAATTTACCAATAAAGAAGACTTCCGCCAAAGCGGAAGTCTACCACAATTTTTCATTCTTCATTCAAAAAAGGCACCCCGAAGGGTGCCTTTTTATATTAATTAAAGACCTACCTTAGATCTGTTCATGTGCTCAAGCTCAGACTCGTTGATTGTGTTAACGTAGCCGGGGATGGGCATGAGCTTCTGGTTGATAACGTCGATGATGCCTTCTGCCTGGGGGAAGAAGTACTTCTCGAACTCGAATGCAGGTGTGATCCAGTTACGGGAGCCGAATACTGCAGGAGGAGCATCGAGGTAATCGAATGCCATTTCTGTAATATTGGAAGCCATATCTCTCATGATAGAGCCGCGGTCGCAAGCATCGCCAACGATCACGATCTTACCTGTCTTCTTAACGCTCTCGATAACCTTCTCGTAGTTGAAGGGAACAACGGAGCGAGAGTCGATAACCTCAGCGGAGATGCCGTACTTCTCCTCGAGGATCTTTGCTGCATCAAGAGCTCTGTAGAGAACTGCACCGATTGTGAGGATTGTTACGTCCTTACCCTCGCGCTTAACGTCGGGCTCGCCGAAGGGAACCTCGTAGCTCTCTGTGGGAACGCCTGCCTTGTAGAACTCCTCGCCCTTGTCGTAGATTCTCTGGCTCTCGAAGAAGATAACGGGGTCAGTACCGTTAAGAGCTGCCGCCATAAGACCCTTAGCATCGTAAGGAGTGGAGGGGAAGCATACCTTAAGACCGGGGATGTGAGCACAGAGTGCTGTCCAGTCCTGAGAGTGCTGAGCACCGTACTTGGAACCAACGGATACACGGATAACTACGGGCATCTTGAGGATACCTGCAGACATGGACTGCCACTTGGAAAGCTGGTTGAAGATCTCGTCGCCTGCACAGCCGATAAAGTCAGCGTACATAAGCTCAACGATAGCGCGGCCGCCTGCCATTGCATAACCAACGGAGGAGCCTACGATAGCAGCCTCGGAAATGGGAGAGTTGAAGAAGCGGTGGTAGGGAAGAGCCTCTGTAAGACCGCGGTAAACTGCGAATGCGCCGCCCCAGTCACGGTTGTCCTCACCGTATGCGATGAGAGTGGGATCCTCGTAGAACTTATCGTAGATAGCCTCGAAGATACCGTCACGAACACCGTACTGCTTGATCTTGGGGATAGCCTTGCCGTTTTCGTCGAATGCGTATCTTGCCTTTGTAGCAAGCTGCTTAACTCTGGGGTTCTCTTCCTTGGGAGCGAGAACGTCGGGCTCGCGCTCGGGATCCATGGAAGGACGATTCTCGTTGGAGAACATAATGGAGGAGATCATATCAGGTGTTGCGTCAAGATCCATTCTGGGAGAGATCTCGAGATCTACTGCCATCTTGCAGATCTTAGTTGTTCTTCTGATGATATCCTCTTCGATTGCTGCAAACTCATCGTCTGTAGCGATGCCGCCCTCTACCATCTTTCTGCGGTATGCAGCGATGGGACAAGCAGCCTGCCACTCTTCGATCTCCTCAACGCTTCTGTATGTGGAGGAGTCAGAGGGGGAGTGACCGGATACACGGTATGTTGCAACCTCGAGAAGTGCGGGACCCTTGCCCTCAACGAGAAGCTGCTTCTTGCGAGTTGTAGCGTCGATAACTGCGAGAGGATCGTAGCCGTTAACCTTCTCTGCGTGGAGGTTTTCGGGGTTGAAGCCTGCACCGAGACGAGCTGCGATATCCCAGCCCATGGTCTCGCCCTTTGTCTGGCCGCCCATGCCGTAGAAGTTATTGAATACGTTGAAGAGGATAGGCATTCCTGCATCGGAATACTTGCCGTCCATGCCCCAGAGCTTTGTGATCTGGTCCATTGTGGACATGTTGAGTGCCTCGAGAACGGGGCCACGGCCGAGAGCGCCGTCACCGCTGTTTGCGATTACGATACCCTTCTTGTGGTTAGATCTCTTATAAAGTGCTGCACCGAGAGCAACGGGAGCAGCTCCACCAACGATCGCATTGTTGGGGAAAATACCGAAGGGGATGAAGAATGCGTGCATGGATCCGCCGAGACCACGGTTGAAGCCTGTGGTACGAGCGAAGATCTCAGCAAGAGCACCGTAGAGAAGGAAGTCGATAGCGAGATCCTTGATATTACCCTTCTTGTCGCTGTCCTGTCTGGGCTCAACAACGGAAAGGATGTTTCCGCCGAGGAACTCCTTCATGATGTCGTAAAGCTCTTCCTCTGTAAGCTTGTAGATAGAGGAAAGACCCTTAGCGAGGATCTCACCGTGAGAACGGTGGGAGCCGAATGTAAAGTCGTTGATATCGAGGCAGTAAGCCTGACCAACTGCAGACGCCTCCTGACCGATGGAGAGGTGAGCAGGGCCGGGGTTGTTGTACTCAACGCCGTTGTAAACAGACTTTGTCTTGATCTCGTTGAGCATTGTCTCGAACTCGCGGATGATTCTCATGTCGCGATAGATGCGGAGGAAGTCTTCCTTTGTGTAGATCTTCTTCTCGTCATCAAGAGTTGCGCTGTACTGACAGAGGGGGATTGCGTCGATGTTAAGGAAGCCCTTTTCAAAAGCTTTTTCGGGGCTTATGTACTGACTCTTAGGCATTGTATTTTTTACCTTTCGTTATAATTATTTAATCATGAACATACCCTCACGGATGACCTCGCAAACCGTGGGATGAGGGAATACGATTTTCTGAACGTCCTTGAAGCGGCGCTGCTCAGCTACCATGATAGCCGCACCGTAGATGATCTCGGATGCGTAGGAGCCGATCATGTGAACGCCGAGGATTGTGCCGTGGTCTGCATCGGTAACGATCTTAACGATGCCGTCGCCGCCCTCAACCTCAGCGATATATCTGCCGCTGTAGCGAAGGGAAACAGTTTCTTCCTTTGCGTTGATGCCAAGCTTCTTTGCAGACTCGAGAGTTTCACCAACTGTACCGATCTCGGGCTTTGTGTAGATAACTGCGGGGATAGCACGGTAGTCAACTGAGTCCTTGATACCAAGCATATCGTTAACAGCAGCCTCACCCTCACGGTAAGCTGTGTGAGCAAGCATGCTCTTGCCGTTAACGTCGCCTGCAGCCCAGATTCCGGGAACGCTGGTTCTGCCGCACTCGCTTGTAACGATTGCGCCACGCTCGAGCATAACGCCCATAGCCTCAAGACCGAGACCCTGAGTTCTTGCACGTCTGCCTGTGGAAACGAGGATCGTATCGCAGTCGAGCTTGATTATCTCATCGCCCTTCTTGCATTCAACAACACCTGCACCGCTCTTGCCTGAAACCTTGCAAACGCCTGCACCGAGAAGGAACTTGATGCCCTTCTTTTCAAGGTTCTTCTGAAGGATTGCGGAAATCTCGCGGTCTGTGGGACCTGCGATCTTATCAAGCATTTCAACAACTGTAACCTCAGTGCCGATTGTTGCAAAATAGGAAGCCATCTCAAGACCGATAACGCCGCCGCCGATAACGCAGAGCTTCTTAGGAACAGTTCTGAGATCGAGGATCTCGCGGTTTGTTGTTGCAAGGCCCTCTGCTACTGCCTCGCGAAGACCGGGAATGGGGGGAACAGCAGCCTCACTGCCTGTGCAGATAAGAAGCTTTTTCGCTGTAAGCTTCTCGTCGCCACCTTCAACAGTAAAGCCCTCGGGGCCCTTACCTGTGATCTTGGCTGTAGCTGTAACAACCTTAACCTTTGCGCCGCGCATCTTTGCGCCAACGCCTGAAACAAGAGTCTTAACGACCTTGTCCTTTCTGTCAACCACCTTTGCGTGGTCGATAGCAGCACCTGTAACGGTTACGCCGAAGGCATCGCCGTGGAGTGCTGATTCATATATCTTTGCAGAATTGAGAAGTGTCTTTGTGGGGATGCAGCCCTCGTTGAGGCAAACACCGCCAAGCGCTCTCTCCTCAAAGAGAGCAACGGACATACCTGCGTGAGCCGCTCTTTCTGCAGCATTGTAGCCGCCGGGGCCACCGCCGATAACTATAAGATCGTATACCATTCTGACCTCCGATTACTTAGCGAGAAGGAGGGAGAAGTTCTCGAGCGCTGTGCAGAGGTCCTTAAGGAACTTAGCTGCAGGAGCGCCGTCAACTGCTCTGTGGTCGAATGTAAGGGAGAGACCCATTGCGGGATATACAGTACCGTCAGCCTTCAGTCTGTTAGTTACAGCGCAAACGCCGAGAATAGCAGTCTGAGGAGGATTGATAACGGGAGTGAAGCTCTCGATGCCGAGGCTTCCGAGGTTTGTAACTGTGAAGGAGCCGCCGGACATTTCGTCGGGAGTGAGAGCGCCCTCACGAGCCTTAGCAGCTGCAGCCTTTGTTGCCTTTGCAAAATCAGCGAGGGAGAGTGTGTCTGCCTTGAAGATTGTGGGAACGAGAAGACCGCGGTCGGTGTCTACTGCCATGCCAACGTTTGCGTGCTTGTAGAGACGCATTGTGTTGTCAACGAGAGTAGCATTGAGAGTGGGGTGGTTAAGAAGTGTACGGGAAACCGCGTACATAACCATATCGTTGATGGAGATCTTGCCGAGACCCATAGCCTCGCCGCCAGCCTTGAGAGTCTTTCTCCACTCCATGAGAGCGGTAGCGTCAAAGGAAGCGTTGAGAGTGAGCTGAGCCATTTCGGAGAGGGAAGCGTGCATGCTTCTTGCAATTGCACGGCGGATGCCGGACATGGGAACCTCTTCGTATTCAGCCTCAACGATTGCAGGAGCTGCTACTGCAGGAGCAGCTGCCTCTGTTGCGGGAACTACTACGGGAGTCTTGCCTGCAAGGAAGTCCTCAACAGCAGCGATTGTTGCAGTCTTGCCGGCATCGAGAGCTGCATTGATGTCGCGCTCGATGATTCTGCCGTGAGGGCCTGTGGGAACTACTGCTGTCATGTCAACGCCTGACTTGAGAGCGAGAGCCTTTGCTCTGGGGGAGATCTTGATTCTCTCACCGGCAACAGCCTCGGTAGCTGTGGAAACGGGAGCGATGACCTCAGCCTTTTCCTCCTTAGCCTCTTCCTTAGCTTCCTCTGCTGCGGGAGCGCTTCCTACGAGAGCGGAAATATCCTCGCCCTCATTACCGATGATACAAACTGTATCAAGGCAGGGAACAACGTCTCCTTCTTCGCAGAGAACAGCAAGCATAGTGCCGGAGAAAAGAGATTTTTCATCAAAGGCAGACTTGTCAGTCTCGTAGGAGAAGAGGATATCGCCCTCCGCTACGGAGTCGCCTTTTTTCTTATGCCACGTAGTGATAATGCAGGATTCAACACTCTGACCCTGACGGGGCATAATGACGGGATTTGCCATACTGATCATTCCTTTCGTGTATATATAATTTAATTAATTTTGCTATCAAATAGGCGTAAAACCATACTACCCCTATTTTTACAAATAATATTATAACACCATTAAGTGGGGATGTCAATGAATAATGTGGAATAGGAAATGAATAATGAATGATGAATATTGAATAATGAATAATTAAGGAAAATTTCCGCCTTGGCGGAAATCGTTATATTATCGTAGGGGAGGGGTTCCCCCTCAGTTATGATCGCCTGCGGCGAACGATGAGTGCTACGCACACGATGATTGCTCCGCAAACGATGATTGCCTTCGGCAAACGATGATTGCCTTCGGCAAACTAATTTGGGCGATCATATCATCGTTACCCGTAGGGTATCATCGTTGACCGCAGGTCATCATCGTGCATTGCACAGCAATGCTCATCGCTTTTTTCGCCCCT
>JAZRRC010000138.1:0-5751 GCA_045650355.1 Candidatus Avispirillum sp.
CGTCTGCCAATTCCAACACACCGGCTTTTTTTGTACCTTAGTATTCTAACACATTATACGTCCTTTTGCAATAGTTTAAATTAAAAAGTATGCTATCATTGATTATTTTCTTTTTATATGGTATCATTAGATATACTTTTATGGAGGTGGCTCTATGTATTACAGATTTTCCGTTGACGACAACATCTGGTTTTTAAGAGACCTTTCACTCGGTGACTACAATTCTATTTTCGATCATCCCTATCTTTCCGTCTACAAGACTCTCCATCTGAAATACGATGCGAAATTTCAGCTGAACATTTACCTTGAAACTGAAGGCTTCGACCTTTCTCAGATGACTGACAAATTCAAAAGCGAATGGGAAGAAAATTCCGACTGGCTTCGTCTCTCCTTCCATGCAAGGGCGGATGCTCCTGACGTTCCTTATATGGAAGCTTCTTACGAGGAGGCTTACACGGATGCTGACCTTGTACACAAGGAAATCATCCGCTTTGCGGGAGAAAAGACCCTTGAGTACTGCACGACTATCCACTTCTGTCAGGCTTCTCCCGAGGCTGTACGCGGCTTTAGAGACGCAGGGATTTTCGGTCTTGTCGGTCTTTTCAACGATGCTCCTTCCTGCTACAGCTTAGCCTATGGCAGCTTTACCGAGCCTTACAAATACGACGAAAAAACTGATATTTACTACTTTAACAACGATATGATCGTTAACCTCTTCCCTCTTTTGGAAATCGTTCCCCGCCTTGAAAAAATCAAGGATAAAGAGTTTATTGAGGTTATGATCCACGAGCAGTATTTCTACAAGTACTTCCATATGTATCAGCCCGATTTTGCCGACAAGGTAGAGGCTTGTGTGAAATATCTTTCCGAAAACGGCCGCAAAAGTGTTTTCCTCAGCGAGCTGATAAAGAATAAAGGCTGATTATTGAATTTAATGCAAAAGAGCAGATGGCAAGCCATCTGCTCTTTTCTTTATTTTTTGAAGCCCTTATCGAATTGGGGATTCCAGCCGTAGAAGTTTTTCTCGTCTGCTTTATCCTGTGCTATGCGGAGAGCCTCACCGAAGCGCTGGTAATGCACAAGCTCACGCTCGCGAAGGAATCTGATAGCATCGCAAACGTCGGGGTCATCGACCATTCTGAGGATGTTATCGTAGGTTACCCGTGCTTTCTGCTCTGCTGCTATGTGATAGCAGCTCTTGCACTATATCCCAGGTTCTCTTATCGATTATTGCTTCGTGGGTATTTTTTACAATAAACCAATTCTCCCGTGATACGGGGCGGTTTTTCTTTGTTTTATAAGAAACGCTTGCGAATTTTCCCTGAACCATATTTCCGATATACATCTCATTTCTCAGCATTGATGATATTGCGGGATAGCGCCACAGGCTTTTATCTTTATTAGAGTTTCTGTATTTTTCGCCCTTTAGACGCTTATATTCCTTCGGAGAAGGTATGCCCTCATCATTGAGAATCTGCGCGATCTTTGTCATTGTATTGCCCTCAGAAAAGAGAGAAAAGACCATTCTCACAACTGCCGCTGCCTCATTATCACAAATAAGCTTTCCCGGCTGCTCCGGGTCTTTTTTATAGCCGTAAAGGGCAAAGGAGCCGATATGCTTCCCTGCTCTTCGACGGTCTGAAAGCACGCTTTTTATATTTTCCGACATATCCTCAAGGTACCACTCATTTATAAGGCCCGATATCTGTCGGGCCTTTTTGTTTTTTCTGTCGGAGCTGTCTGCATTATCCACAACGCTGATAAACCGCACGCCCCACAATGGAAAAAGCCCATGTATATATTTTTCCACAAGCTCTATCTCACGGGTAAAACGGGACAGAGTTTTACAAAGGATTATATCAAACAGACCTTCCTTTGCATCCCCAATCAGGCGCTTGAACTGGGGACGGCTTCGGTCAGCTCCCGCATAATCGTCATCACAGTAAATATCGTATATCTCCCAATTTCTCTCGGAAGCATAATTTCTGAGAAGCTCCTTTTGATTTATAATACTCCTTGAATCATCGGACGGGTTTCTCTTATCCTTATCCTCCTCGGAAAGACGAACGTATATTGCCGCTTTCATAAAATCACCTCCGATGAATGATATTCAAGATAACAACAAAAAAGCACAGAAAACGATAACTCATTCTCTGTGCTTTTCTTTTTGAAGTTTTTTGAGAGTGCAGAGAACTTTTTTACAAAAAAGTTCTTTGCAAATTAGATAGTAGCCGCAATTACAGCCTTGATGGTATGCATTCTGTTTTCTGCCTCTGCGAAAACAATGCTCTGCTCGCTTTCAAATACCTCGTCAGTTACTTCCATGGAATCGCGACCGAACTTTTCGCCCATTTCGCGCCCTACGCCTGTTTTAAGGTCGTGGAATGCGGGGAGACAGTGCATAAATACTGCATTCTCGCCTGCGGCGTCCATAAGAGCCTTGTTAACCTGATAGGGAGAAAGCTCGCGGATGCGCTCTTCCCATACTTCAACGGGCTCACCCATGGAAACCCATACGTCTGTATAGATAACGTCGGCACCTTCAACTGCCTTCATGGGGTCTGTTTCAAAGGTGATTGTGGAGCCGTTTTCCGCAGCTACCTTCTTGCAGTATTCTACAAGCTCCTTATCGGGGAAATACTTCTCGGGAGCGGATGCTGTGAAGTTGAGACCCATCTTTGCACAGCCTACCATAAGGGAGTTACCCATATTATAACGGCTGTCACCCATATATACGAAATTGATTCCCTTGAGGTGGCCGAAATGCTCCTTGATAGTAAGGAAATCCGCAAGGATCTGAGTGGGATGGAACTCGTTTGTAAGTCCGTTCCATACGGGAACCTTGGAATACTCTGCGAGCTCCTCAACGATCTCCTGTCCGAAGCCGCGGTACTCGATACCGTCGTAGATTCCTGCAAGAACTCTTGCTGTATCTGCAATGCTTTCCTTCTTGCCGATCTGGGAAGCTACGGGATCAAGGTAAGTTGTCATAATACCGAGATCGTGTGCTGCAACCTCAAAGGAGCAGCGGGTACGTGTGCTTGTCTTTTCAAAGATGAGGGCGATGTTCTTGCCTCTGAAATCGTCATGAGCAATGCCCGCCTTCTTCTTTGCCTTATATTCAGCGGCAAGATCGATAAGATATGCGATCTCCTCGGGGGTATAATCAATAAGCTTTAAAAAATCTCTGCCTTTGAGGTTCATATTATTCTCCTAACTTGCAGGCATCAATGATGACGCCAAGTGCTTTTTTCAGTTCTTCAACGGAAATATTGAGAGGCGGAAGAAGTCTTACCTTATCCTTTGCGGTGATAACGAGAACACCGTTCTCAATACATTTTGCAACTACCTCACCTGCAGGCTTTACTGTCTTTATGCCCAGCATAAGACCAAGACCTGTAACAGATTCGATTCCCTCTTTACCCTCAAGGCTCTCCTTGATAAGCTGACTTTTCTCAGAAACCTCAGAGAGAAGCTTATCGTCAAGACGGCTGATGATGTTAACAGCACCTGCACAGCAAACGGGGTTTCCGCCAAAGGTGGAGCCGTGGGAGCCGTATGTGAAGATATTCTCAACCTTTTCAGAAAGCATTGCAACACCGATGGGAAGGCCGCCGCCAAGTCCCTTTGCGGTCGTTACAACGTCGGGGGTAATATCGTAATGCATATATCCGTAAAGCTTTCCGCTTCTGCCGTTACCTATCTGCACCTCGTCGCAGATCATAAGGGCATCGTTCTCAGCGCAAAGCTCCTCGATCTTCTTAACAAAGCCATAGTCGAGGGGATTTACACCGCCCTCTCCCTGAACTACCTCAAACATTACGGCACAAGGGTTATGAGCCTTAAATGACTCTGTGAGGGCTTCGATATCGTTTGCGGGAGTGTATACAAATCCATCTGTGAGAGGAAGGAAGTCCTTATGGAAGGTCTCCTGACCTGTTGCCGCAAGGGTTGTGAGAGTTCTTCCGTGGAAGCTGTTTATAAGGGTGAGAATAGTTGTGCTCTTGCCCTTGTTCTCCGCATACTTTCTTGCCGCCTTGATTGCGCACTCATTTGCCTCAGCGCCTGAGTTTGCAAAGAACACCTTTTTCATGCCTGTTTTCTCGCAGAGAAGCTCTGCAAGATCGGTGCAGGGGTCTGTATAATAAAGGTTTGAGGTGTGCTGGAGTGTTGTAAGCTGCTTTGTTACTGCCGCAGTCCATTCGCTGTCGGCATAGCCGAAGGTATTAACTGCAATTCCGCTTGCAAGATCGATATATTCCTTGCCCTCGGAATCGATGGCAACACTTCCCTTTCCGCTGACTATCTCAACGGGAAAGCGCTTATATGTTCCTGCAACATATTTATTGTCTTTTTCAATTATTTTCATAGCTGTTACCGTGATTTCAGTTTATTGCGCTGTTAGCCTGGAGACCCTTGTTCTTAGCTCTGTGCTTTGTGAACATGGTTCCGATACCCTCATCGGTAAGTGTTTCGATAAGGATGGAGTGCTTGATTCTGCCGTCGATGATAAACACGCGGTGAACGCCCCACTTGATTGCATTTGTACAGCACTCAACCTTGGGGATCATGCCGTCGCTGATAATGCCGTCATCAATAAGTGCGTCTGCCTCCTCAAGGCTGATACGGGGGATAAGCGTTGAAGGATCGTTCTTATCGCGAAGGATACCTGCAATATCTGTAAGAGAGATAAGGCTCTCTGCCTGCAATTCACCTGCGATCTTTGCCGCCGCGGTATCTGCATTTACGTTGTATGTATTGCCGTCCTTATCACATGCAACTGTGGAAACAACGGGAATATAACCGCCGTCAAGAAGCTCGATAATAGGCTGAACGTTTACCTTTTCGATCTCGCCTACGAAGCCGAGGTCGGGGTTCTTTGCGGATGCGAGAAGCATCTGTCCGTCAATACCGGAAAGACCGACAGCCTTACCGCCCTTTGTGCCGATGAGGTTTACAAGGTCCTTATTTACCTTACCTGCAAGAACCATCTGCACGATCTCAACAGTTTCCTTATCAGTTACTCTGAGACCGCCGAGGAACTGGCTTTCCTTGCCAACCTTTGAAAGCATATCTGTGATCTCGGGGCCGCCGCCGTGAACGAGAACGACCTTAACTCCGATAAGGGAGAGAAGGATAATATCGCTCATAACGGAGTGCTTGAGCTCTTCGTTGATCATTGCATTGCCGCCGTACTTTACAACGACGATCTTGCCTGTATATTTCTTGATATAGGGCAGCGCCTGAACGAGTATATTGGCGCGCTGCGCGTTTGTAATATTCATATCCATGGTTATAGGTCCTTTATTATGTGCGGTAGTCTCCGTTGATCTTTACGTAATCGTAAGTAAGGTCGCATCCCCATGCAGTAGCATCGAATGCGCCGTCGTTGAGATTTACGAGAATCTCGATTTCCTTTTCAAGAAGGATCTCCTTTGCAATCTCCTCGGAGAAAGGAACACCGCTGCCGTTTTCGCATACGGGGATCTCGCCCTTGGGAGAACGGAAAGCAACGTCGATCTTTGCAACGTCGATATCGCACTTTGCATATCCGAGAGCACAGAGGATTCTTCCCCAGTTTGCATCGTGCCCTGCGATGGCTGTTTTAGTCAGATTTGAGCAAATAACTGATCTTGCCAGTGTTCTTGCCTGTTCTTTTGTAACCGCACCTTTTACAGTCACTTCGAAAAGCGCAGTTGCGCCTTCGCCGTCTCCAGCCAGCTGTTTTGCCAGATATTCTGTAACTGTACG
>JAZRRC010000139.1:0-13925 GCA_045650355.1 Candidatus Avispirillum sp.
TAAACATTGCCGTAGGGGAGGGGCTTGCTCCTCCCGCCCATCTGCACGTGAATCAAATCAAAATTCGAAGGTGAACAAACCTTGATACGCTCAGGATGACGCAAAAATGTGCATCGCTCAATTTCAAACATCCAGATAAACCCGAATTGATATCTATTTGATTCAAAAAAAGTCTTATTTTTGACGAGGCATAAATCATGTGGGGTTTTCCATTCCCCTCTTTATTTTTAATTAAATTCCACTCCGAACGTTTCGTTTTTCTTGACATAAAATAAGAGATGTGATATATTTAATATGTATAGCTATGTGACATTACGAGGTAACTATGAAAATATTAGTTAACGGATTAAATATAGAATATTCCGACTGCGGTGAGGGCGAGGCTGTCGTTATTTTACACGGCTGGTCTCAAGAGCGAGAGCTTTATACGCCCCTTTCCGACGTGGTAAGCGAAGGATACCGTGCTATCGCTCCCTCACTTCCCGGCTTTGGCGGAAGCGATGAGCCCCCCGAGCCCTGGGAGGTTGATAAATTTGCCGATACCGTCAGCCTTTTCATCGAGGCTCTCGGTCTCAAAAAAGTCATCCTTATGGGTCATTCCTACGGCGGCAGAGTTATAATCAAGCTTGCAAGCAGAGATTCTCTCCCCTTTGAGATCTCAAAGATAATCCTTGTGGATTCCGCAGGAGTTCTTCCGAAGCGAGGTCTTGATTATAAGATCAAGGTTGCAACCTACAAGATCGGCAAGAAGTTTATGCTGTCTGCCCCCATGAAAAAGCTTTTCCCAAAGGCAGTTGAAAACTGGCAGGCAAAGCAGGGAAGCTCCGATTATTCAAAGGCTTCTCCCATAATGCGAGGCTGTCTTGTCAAGGCTGTCAACGAGGACCTTACCCATCTTTTTGAAAAGATAAATCAGGAGGTGCTCCTCATCTGGGGTACACTCGATGATGCAACTCCTCTCTCCGACGGAGAGCTGATGGAAAAGAAAATGCCCGATGCAGGTCTTGTAAAGATCGCAGGTGCGGGACATTTCCCCTGGCTCAATAACCCCGCGCTCTTTAATGCGGTTATCAGATCCTATCTTAAAATCGGTTAATTTCTGAAAGGAACACAGATATGGAAATATATATCCTCATAGCCTGCGCCGTTCTCTTTATCGGTGCATCCGTTACAGGCTTTATCAAGAACGTACATATGTTCCAGCTCAACTCCTACGGAGTGGGAACACACGTAAAGTGGATGATGAAAAATCCCTCATCCATGATAGTCGGCATTTTCTCCCTTCTTTTCATGGGAATCGCCCTTTTCTCCGATTTCATCAGAAATGACAGCGGCAAGCATATAACTGCCCTTCACATCGCATTCTGCGTTGTATTTGCAGTTCTTATTCTTGCAAGCCGTCCTAAGAAGAAGGCAAAGACTCCCCTTGTTTTCACAGCACGTGTAAAGAGAATGATGGTAACATATATCATCCTCTCCCTTGTGGCTGCAGCTCTTGCATTCCTTCTTCCCGTTGAGGGACTTTCCTACGTTATCCTCTTTGGCTTCTATGCCCTTTCCACAGTAATGATGTTTCTTGCAAACCTTATCAACGCACCTGTTGAGGCGGCAGTAAGAAACTACTATCTCAGCGACGCAAAGAAGATTCTCGCAGATTGCCCCGACCTCAAGATCATCGGCATCACAGGAAGCTACGGAAAGACCTCTATGAAGCACTTCCTCACAGCTATCCTCAAGCAGAGATATAACGTTCTTATGACCCCCAAGAACTATAACACCCCCATGGGCGTTACAATTACAGTTCGTGAGTACCTCCGCGGATACCACGAGATCTTCGTTTGCGAAATGGGCGCAAAGAAGAAGGGCGAGATCAAGGAGCTTTGCGATATCGTTCATCCCTGTGACGGTATCGTAACATCCATCGGCCCTCAGCATCTTGAGTCCTTTAAGTCTATGGAAAATATCATTTCCACAAAGATGGCTCTTGCAGACGAGGTAAAGGGCGGCAAGGCATACCTCAATATCGATAACGAATATATCGCAAAGGAAAAGCGTGAGGGCGCTGTAACCTACGGTACCGTTGAGGGTGCAGACTATCGCGGCAAGGTTATTTCCGTTTCAAAGAAGGGAACAAAGTTCTCCGTAACGTATCCCGACGGCAAGGAGTATATTTTCCAGACCTGCCTTCTCGGTGCGCATAACGTTCAGAACATCTGCGGTGCCGTTGCAATTGCAGACAGCTACGGTGTAACTCCCGAGGAGATCGCAGAGGGTATCAGCTCCATCAAGGCCATCCCCCACAGACTTGAGCTTCTCGAAAAGGGTGAGCTCACAGTTATTGACGATGCATATAACTCAAACCCCGCAGGTGCTAAGGCAGCTCTCGATGCACTTTCCTGCTTTGAGGATTATAAGATCCTCGTAACTCCCGGTATGGTAGAGCTTGGCGAAAAGGAAGAGGAGCTTAACGCAGCATTCGGTGCACAGGCAGCGGCAGTTTGCGACTTCGTTGTTCTCGTTGGCGAAAAGAGAGCAGTGCCCATAAAGAAGGGTCTCCTTTCTGCAGGCTATCCCGAGGAGAAGATCTTTGTTGCAAAGACTATCGGCGAGGCAATGGATAAGGTATATTCAATGAAAACAGATAAGAAGAAGGTCGTTCTTCTCGAAAACGATCTTCCCGATAACTATTGATGGAGGCAGGATAACAATGAAAATAAATCTTTGTGTACTTTTCGGCGGAAGAAGCGTTGAGCACGAGATATCAGTTATCTCCGCTCTCCAGGCAATGGAAAACCTTAACGAGAAAAGATATAATATCATCCCCGTATATATCACCAAGGAAGGTGAGATGTATACAGGAGATACTCTCAGAAGCGCAGAGTCCTATAAGAATATCCCCGCAATGCTTAAGGTATCAAAGAAGGTGCTTTTCGTCCGCGAGGGCAAGGACACAGTTCTTCGCGACCTTAACGGCAAGAAGAAGAACGATATCATCGTAGACGTTGCGTTCCCCATCGTTCACGGAACAAACGTAGAGGACGGAGCTCTTCAGGGCTATCTCAGAACTCTCGGTCTCCCCTTTGTCGGCTGCGACGTTCTTGCGTCTGCCGTTGGCATGGATAAATACGTAATGAAAACAGTTCTCAAGGAGGGTGGATTCCCCGTTCTTGAGTGCCTCAGATTCAATAAGCGCAATACAAAGCTTGAAAGCTGTATCGAAGCGGTAGAGAAA
The DNA here is from genome assembly GCA_045650355.1 of Candidatus Avispirillum sp. GTDB lineage: Bacteria > Bacillota > Clostridia > Oscillospirales > CAG-272 > Avispirillum. The sequence continues at coordinate 3,233 of JAZRRC010000139.1, forward strand.
AAGATTCCCTATCCCGTAATCGTAAAGCCCGTAAACCTGGGCTCCTCTGTAGGTATTTCCAAGGCAGATAACAGAGATGCCCTTGAGACCTCTCTCAAGGATGCCTTCTCCTATGCAGACGTAGTTCTCGTTGAGCGTGCAGTAGTAAAGCTTCGTGAGATCAACTGCTCCGTTGTAGGCGATACAACAAAGGCAGATGCATCTGAGTGTGAAGAGCCCTTCATGGCAGATGAGATCCTCAGCTATAAGGATAAGTATATGTCCGGTGGCGGCGGCTCCAAGGGCGGTGCAAAGGGCGGCGCAAAGTCTGCTCCTGCAAAGGGCGGTATGGCAAGCCTTAAGCGTAAGGTCCCTGCAGACCTCACTCCCGAAATGCGTGAGAGAATCAGAACTATGGCAGTAGAAGCTTTCCAGCATCTTGGCTGTAACGGTGTTTCCCGAATCGACTTTATGATCGATAACACAACAGGCGAGCTTTTCATCAATGAGTTTAATACAATCCCCGGAAGCCTTGCATTCTATCTCTGGAAGCCTCTCGGTGTTGAATACTGCGAGCTTCTTGACAGACTTATCAGTCTTGCCCTCAAGCGTGCAAGAGAGGATGAGGATATTACTTATTCCTTCGATACAAACATTCTTGCGATGGGTGCTCCTACAGGTGCAAAGGGAAGTAAGGGTGCGAAGGCGTAAGCCTTCGCACTACATTTATTCTTTATTATTTATTATTTATTCTTTATTCTTTATTCTTTAACTGAGGTAAAGTATGGCGACAATAGTAAAAACAGGAAATGGACTTTTAGATAAATCTTTATGTTTCGCCGCAAGAATTGTAAAACTTCATAACTATCTGAAAAATGATAAGCATGAAACTGTGATATCAAAGCAAATTATCCGAAGTGCTACGTCTATTGGTGCAAATGCAAATGAGGCTGTTTACGGTAGCAGTAAAGCAGACTTTATAGCAAAATTGCAAATTTCCTTAAAAGAAACTGCGGAAACGGAGTACTGGCTCAGATTGCTTGTGCTTTCGGAGTATCTGTCAGAAAAAGAAGGTCAGTCCTTGATCGATGATTGCCTGGAAATAAAAAGAATTCTTGTTTCTACTTTGAACACAGCCAAGGAAAACTGCAAAGAATAGTTGTTAAAGAATAAAGAATAAATAATAAAGAATAAAGAATAAATGAAGGAATAGAGCATGAAAGCGTCCATATACACTTTAGGTTGCCGAGTCAACCAATACGAGTCCGATGCCATAGCAGAAATGCTGTCCGCAGTAGGATTTACAGTCGTGCCCTTTGGCGAGGCGTGCGATATAACCGTTATCAATACCTGCACGGTAACTGCGGAAAGCGACAGAAAGAGCCGACAGCATATTCGCCGTGCAAAGTCCTTTTCCCCTGATGGGGCGGTAATCGTCACAGGCTGCTATGCTCAGATTGCAGCAGAGGGAGCACTCTTAGCAGGTGCTGCGGCAGTTGTAGGTAACGGAGAAAAATCAAAAATTGCGGATATTGCCCTCAGCCTTGTAAACGGTGAGAGGGAAGTCAATTGCGTGGGCGATATTATGACAGCCCCCTATGACAGAGTGTCGGTTTCAAAGCCCACAAGGGCAAGAGCATATATAAAGATAGAGGACGGATGCGAAAACCGCTGTGCTTATTGCATTATCCCCAGAGCCCGCGGACAGGTCCGCTCACGCCCCTGCGATGACGTTATCAAGGAAATTTCTGCAATTGCCAAAAAAGGATATAAGGAAGTTATCTTAACAGGTATCGAAACCGCATCATACGGAAAGGACCTTAAGGATATAGACCTTTCCGACCTTCTTCTGATGGTGGATAAAATAGAGGGTATCGAGAGAATAACCATGGGAAGCCTCGAGCCCACGGTTATGACTCCCAATTTTGTCAAGAACCTTACTATTGTAAAGGGACTTCTTCCTCATTTCCATCTTTCCATTCAGGCAGGAAGCACCCGCACTCTCAACAGAATGAGAAGAAAATATTCGTCAGTAAAGGCAATTTCAGCGATTCAGCTTGTGAGAAAATATATCCCCGATGCAACCTTCTCGGCAGACGTGATAGTAGGCTTCCCCGGCGAGACTGACGAAGACTTCGAGCAAACCGTAGCCTTTTGCCGAGCTGCAAGATTTTTGCATCTTCATATTTTCCCCTATTCCAAAAGAGAGGGCACAGAGGCGGCAGATATGCCCGATCAGGTGCCCGAAAATATCAAAAAGCAAAGAGCGGCGACCCTTGCCGCAGTGGGCGAGGAGATCCAGAACGAAATGCTTGAGAGGTATATTCTTGACCACGGTGAGGACAACCCTGCATACGTTCTTTGCGAAACCTATAAAAACGGAATTTCAAACGGACATACAGAGCATTTTATCGAATGCGATTTTGAAACAGAAGAAGGCCTTATAGGAGAGATAATTCCCGTTGCCATAGTAGGCAGAAGGGGAAGTGTTCTTCTCGGTAAGGCTCTCAGCTGATAAAATAATCCGAAAGGAATTTAAAAATATGAAAAAACTTTTAGCATTGATGATCGCTATTATAACAGTGGTCTCTTGTATCCCCTTCACGGTAAGTGCTGCGAGTGAGATCGAGCTTATCGGCGAGGTCCAGGAAAGCATCCCCGATATTAAGATCACCATCGATTCCGGCTACAGCCTCGACACCATCCACAAAGATAAGGATGAAAAGATCCGCACTAAGGTTTCCGTTACAGGCGCATGGGACAGCTCCTTCAATTTCAGCTCCCTTGCCGCTGAGCTTAAGACCCGAGGAAACTCATCCTTCGATATGCCCGAGAAGCCCTATCAGATCAAGTTTGATAAAAAGACTGATATGTTCGGTATGGGCAAGGAAAAGAAATGGGTCCTTCTTGCAAACTACGTTGACGGCTCCTTTGTCCGCAATAAGATCATCTTCGATCTTGCGGAAAATATCGGTATGCCCTATACCATCAAGTCTGTTTTCGTAAATCTTTACATTAACGGAGACTACAAGGGCCTCTATCAGCTTTGCGAAAAGGTTGAGATCGGTGATAACAGAGTGCCCCTTGAGGACGATTTCGGCGTTATCGCAGAAATGGATGCGGCAACCCGTCTTGCGGGCGAGCCCTTCTATTTCTATTCAGACGTAACTGGCAAGCCCTTCGTTTATAAGGAATATAACACAGATTTCGAGGAAGCTCCTGCTGCGGACGTGGCGGCGGTACGAAGCTTCTTTGAAGAGAGAATAAATACTCTGGAAAAGGAGCTTTATAATAACGGAAAGAACTGGGAGCTTGTTGAGTCTCTCATCGATATCGATTCCGTTATCAAGTTCTATTTTATAAACGAGCTTTGCATGAATGCCGATGCATGCTTTGCCAGCACCTTCTTCTATATCGACGGCAAGGACGATATTCTTCATATGGGCCCCGTATGGGACTATGACCGTATCTTCGGCTACTACGATTATAACGGAGGCTACGTGCAGGGAACCGAGGAGGATTTCTTAAAGAATATCACCGATTGCACTGATAAGCAGAGAGTTGAGTGGTATAAGATGTTCTTCCAGTATCCCGAGTTCGTTGAGCGTGTAAACGAGCTTTACAGCGAAGTTATCAAGGAGGAGTTCAATGCCGAGCGCATCAATGCGACCATTGATGCATATCAGGGTCTCCTTTACAACAGCCTTATGAGAAACTACGTTGACGAGGGCTGGGCGCTGTTCCATAATAACGCAGAGGCTGAGTTCTTCCCGAACAACCGCACGGGTGCAACAAAATATTTGAACTTCACAACAAATTATCTGAAGAATAATGTCATAGACAGAATTGAGTATCTTAATTCTGCATACGGCGAGCACGTGCCTGTACTTTTCTATCAGCAGAATAGCGGCAGAACTTACAGCAGCGGCTCCATGACAGATTCATCCCCCGTAACGTCTCTGTCTATTCGTCTTGACGGAAAGATAGACGGCTCAATCTCCTATACTGCAACCGGCTCCGGACTTTCAGTATCCGCAGCAAAGGACGGAGAAGCACTTAAGGGCAACTCCATTTCAGCAGTAAAGATAACTCTTGAGGGTAACGTAGCAAACTACTATTCCGTACAGTACAGAGTATATCACAACGGCTCATGGTCCTCCTGGAAGGCAGACGGACAGATTGCAGGCGGCAGAGGAAATGCAATGGAGCGAATCCAGGTTCGTCTTGTTGAGAAAAATGCTCCCGTATTCGGCACAGTCAGCTTTGATGCTGAGGGTGTTGAGGCTGTGTCCACGTACGTAGGCAATAAGATAACTCTTCCCGCACTCCCCGAGGGAGTGGAGGGCTGGTATCTTGACGAGGCTCTCACAGTAGAGGCACCTGCAGAGATGACCGTAGCCGAGGGCACAACAGTTATTTATGCAAAGAAGGTTGCGTTGGAGATCATCAAGGGCGACCTTAACGGCGACGGCGCTGTTAACTCTATTGATGCAAACGTAATGAAGAGAATTGTTTCCGGTATCGTAACACCTGATGAGGCTCAGCTTATTGCAGGCGATTTTGATAACGACGGAGTTATTAACGGCATGGATTCCAACGTCCTCGTAAGAGTGATTGCAGGAACTAACTGATAAAAAAGCACCCGAAAGGGTGCTTTTTTATCAGAGTGATGTTCGCCCGTTGGGCGAGTGATGCTTGCCTTCGGCAAGTGATGTTTCCCTTCGGGAAGTGATGTGTTCCCTTTGGGAACGTGAAGGTATATTTCCGCTTTGGCGGAAATAGATTATATAAATAAAAATGTTGGGGTGCCTAAAGACACCCCAACATATACAGTATATCAAAAAACATATACCGTTGTCAATACAAATATTACGATATCCTTGTTATAATAACCAATTTCTGTGATATGAATAAAATATTTCTGTGAACTTTGTACAATTCGTGTATTGCATTTCTGTGTTTTATCTGGTAATATATAGACAAGGAAAGGGTGATACCAATGAAGTAAAAAAAGAGAAAGCTCAATCTGAAAAGAGCGACGATCAGAGTTGTATGAAAAGAAAATTCATATAACGGTAAGAGAAGAAAATAGAGATCTTAATTTTATCGTCATTTATCGAAGAAGAAAAGGTATTTGAGATACGGTGGGATCGGGAAATGGTTGTCAGATTTTTTGAAGGGCTTTCGGAATGTAACCTTTTACAATCGGATGTTTTCCAAAACTCAAGTGCTTCTCACTTACGGGAATTAAATAGATAGTTAGGTTTTATGGGAAGATGTTGGCAGAGTTGTAGAAGGAAGCAGAATTGAATATAATGAAAGAGAGGTTGTTTAAAATGTTGGACTTCAAGAGTGAACAGAAATAACCCTTGGCTGAGCTAATAGATCGTAAAGAAGGTCTTCAGTCAAGGGTTATTTCGCTTTTTCGGCATATTTCCCCCGAAGGGGGCTTTTTTTGTTTTCTTTAGTATTTTTTGCTTCGAAAAATAACAAAAACAGGCGAAAAAATTATCATTCGTTATTGATTTTACTCCGCTTCGGGAGTATAATTAACTATAAGGGGAAATTTGGACAAATTTCCTGAGAACGTTATGATTAAAGGATTGGTAAAGTTATGAAGTGTATCATTAACGGACAGATCATTTTGCCTACCGAGGTAGTAAACGGAAAGGCAATCGTGTACGACGAAAAGATCGAAGCAATTGTTGACCAGGCTTCTCTTGACCTTTCTCAGTACGAGGTAATCGATGCTGAGGGCAAGTGGGTAGCTCCCGGTCTTGTAGATATTCATATTCACGGATATCTCGGCTGCGATACATCCGACGGAGATCCCGACGGCATCCGCAAGATGGCAGGCGGTCTCGCAAAGAACGGTGTAACAAGTTTCTGCCCCACAACCATGACAGTTTCCACAGAGGAGATCGAAAAGGCATTCAACGATGCCCGCGAGGTTAAGGCTGAGGGTGCTAAGAACGGCGCTAAGGTAGTTGGTATCAACTGCGAGGGTCCCTTCATCAATGCATCCAAGAAGGGCGCTCAGGCAGCTGAGCATATCAAGCGTCCCGACGCTGAGTTCATCAAGAAGCACGCAGATATTATTAAGGTATATACAATCGCTCCCGAGGTAGACGGCGGACTTGAGTGCATTGCAGACGTATTTGCAGACGGCCGCGTTGTATCCTCCATGGGCCATACAAACGCATCCTTTGAGGAGGCAAATGCAGGTATTTCTGCAGGTGTTCGTCATACAACACACCTCTTCAACGCACAGACAGCTCTTATGCACCGTAACCCCGGTGTTGTAGGCGCGGCTCTTTCCGATGAGAATGTAAGCGTTGAGCTTATCTGCGATACATTCCACGTAAATCCCGGCCTCTATAAGCTGGTACATAAGCTTAAGGGAGACAAGCTCTGCCTCATCACAGACTGTATGAGAGCAGGCGGTATGCCCGACGGCGATTATACTCTCGGCGGTCAGCCCGTAGTAAAGACAGGCATCCAGTGCCTCATGCCCGACGGCACAATCGCAGGTTCTGTTCTTGACCTTAACAAGGGCGTTAAGAACTTCTACGAGCACGCAGGCGTAACACTCGCAGAGGCATTCGCAGCAGCGAGCCTTAACCCTGCAAAGGCTATCGGCGAGGACAGCACTATCGGTTCTCTTGAAGAGGGCAAGTGCGCAGACATTATTATTGTTGACACTGATTTCAATGTTATAAAAACAATTATCGGAGGTATCGAAAAATGAACGCAAATGAAATCAAGGCTTATTCCAACGGCAAAAAGAACGGTGTAAAGGTATTCGTATGCGGTAGCTACGAGGCTCTTTCCAAGAAGGCTGCATCTATTGTTGCAGGTTCCATCTCCAACAAGCCCGAGTTCGTTCTCGGTCTTGCAACAGGAACATCTCCTCTCGGTCTTTACTCTGAGCTTGCTACTCTCAATGCAGAGGGCAGAGTAGACTTCGCAGGCGTTACAACATACAACCTTGACGAGTACTATCCCATCGACCCTGCAAACGATCAGTCCTACCGTTACTTCATGAACAAGAATCTCTTCAACAACGTAAACGTTGATATGGATAAGACTCACGTTCTCTTCGGTCAGGCTCCTGACTGGAAGGCAGAGTGCGCTCAGTACGACGCAGAGATCGAGGCTCTCGGCGGCATCGACCTCCAGGTTCTCGGTATCGGTAACAACGGCCACATCGGCTTCAACGAGCCCGGCGACGAGTTCATCTGGGAGACACACAGAGTTGAGCTCACAGAGTCCACAATCGAGGCAAATTCCCGTCTCTTCAACTCTGCAGACGAGGTTCCCCGTGCAGCTCTTTCCATGGGTATCGGCAACATCATGTGCGCAAAGCAGGTAGTTCTCGTAGCTAACGGCCCCAAGAAGGCTGAGGCTATCAAGGCAGCTCTCGAGGGCCAGATCACACCCTGGTGCCAGGCTTCCATTCTCCAGCTCCATCCCGACGTAACATTCATCCTTGATGAGGATGCAGCAAGCGCTCTCGAAGAGTACAAGGCTATCTGAATTTAATTTTACCATTTACCGAAAGGATTGATAAAAATGATTAAGGCTATTCTTGACCCCCAGTTCCGCCCCGCGGCAGTTGTAATCGCTGATTTTAAGAAGGCAGTAGCTGAGGCAGGCGGCACACCCCTCGTTATCGCAGTTGAGAGAAACAAGGGCTACGTTTCCACATTCGCAATCGACGTATTCAAGGACAATACAGGTCACGACGAGGAGAACTACGAGGTAATCGAGCGTCTCGTTAAGACACTTCTCTGGATCTACGGTGGTTACAAGGTAACAATCGCAGGCTCCAAGAAGATCTACGAGGGCATCGCTGCTGCATACTGCAAGGGCGGCGCTCGTGAGTTCGATGCTGACTTCATGGCAAAGATCTATGAGGCAGACTTTGAGGTTCTCTACTGCGAGAACGCTGCAGACGCTCCCGAGGAGAACATGGCAGCAGCTCCCGTAGGCCGTCACCTCGACGGTTGCCGTATCGGCTTCGATGCAGGCGGATCTGACAGAAAGGTATCTGCAGTTATCAACGGCGAGTCCGTATACTCTGAGGAAGTTGTTTGGTTCCCCAAGCTCCAGTCCGATCCCGATTACCACTACCAGGGCATTCTCGAGGCTATGAAGACAGCTGCATCCAAGATGCCCAGAGTTGATGCAATCGGCGTTTCCTCTGCAGGTGTTTACATCGATAACAAGATCATGGCAGCATCCCTCTTCCTCAAGGTTCCCGAGGAAGACTTCAATAAGAAGGTTAAGACAATGTACATCGACGTTGCTAAGGAGATCGGCGCTGATATTCCGATCGAGGTTGCAAACGACGGTGACGTAACAGCTCTCGCAGGTGCTATGGACCTTAACGATAATAAGGTTCTCGGTATCGCAATGGGTACTTCTGAGGCAGCAGGCTACGTTGACGGTAACGGCAACATCACAGGCTGGCTCAACGAGCTCGCATTCGTTCCGATCGACTTCTGCAAGGACGCTATCGTTGACCCCTGGGCAGGCGACTACGGCACAGGCGCTATGTACTTCTGCCAGGAGGGCGTAATCAAGCTTTCTCCTGCAGCAGGCATCGAGCTTGATCCCGCACTTTCTCCCGCAGAGAAGCTCAAGGTAGTTCAGGGTCTTATGAAGGAAGGCGACGAGAGAGCAGCAAAGATCTACGAGACTCTCGGCGTATACTTCGGTTACTCCATTGCTTACTATGCAATGTTCTATGATATCAAGCACCTCATCATCATGGGCCGTGCAACAAGTGGCGACGGCGGTACAATCCTTCTCGAGAACGCAAAGAAGGTTCTCGCAGAGGAGTATCCCGAGCTCAATATCAACCTCTACATTCCCGACGAGAAGAGCCGCCGCGTAGGTCAGTCCGTAGCAGCAGCATCTCTCCCCAAGATCGGCTAAGAGGGAAGGGTTTGCCTACTTTCTTTGAAAAGAAAGTAGCAAAGAAACTTCAAAAAAGAATAATAAAATGGCTATGCGAAAGCGTAGCCATTTTTTTCGTTTATTTTTTTACTAATTCAAATTCGGGGTTTTTCAGGAGAATGCCGTCTTTGGTTGCAACAATTTCAACCTTGTCAGTCAGTCCAAATCTGTGGCGAAGCTCTTTTGGAACAACGATTCTGCCAAGCTTATCTATTTCCTTTATAATACCTATTTTATCCATATTTTTTATCCTGCTCTTGTAAATATTTGAAATTCTTATCTTTAACACAATTATAGAGAATTAATGTGTTAAAGTCAAGAAAATTCTTGATATTAACACAATATGGAGCAGATATGAAAATATACGATTATAACGGTAAAAAGAATATTTGCGGAGATAGAGTAAGAGAAGCGAGGAAGAATCTTGGGCTTTCACAGGAGAATCTTGCTGCAAGACTTCAGACCGAGGGTGTAAATATCGAACGAGACAGTGTCAGCAGAATAGAGATCGGAACAAGATTTGTTGCAGATTTTGAGCTTGCAATTCTTTGTAAGGTATTGAACGTCAGCGCAAATTATCTGTTGGGAATCGAATAATGATTATGGCTATGCGTAAGCGTAGCCATTTTTGTTTATTATATGTTTTTACTGTCAAATTCGGGTTTGTTGGTGGGGGAATCAAGGCTCCCTCCGATGGAAGGACCCGCTTGCGGGGGGATCCGTCTGGGGAGCTGGATTTTTGCGAAGCAAAAAGACTGAGGGAGAATTGCGTAAGCTATAATTTTTGCAAACACTCCGTCCGTAGAGCATGGAAAATCTGTACCTTACGCAATTCTCCTTCCGTCACCCTTCGGGTGCCACCTTCCTCCCGGAGGAAGGCTAATTAAAATCTCCATGCGAAAGGACAAAATTGGTATATCGTAGGGGAGAGGAGACCCCTCCCCTACGATAATACCGTTTAATCACAACTATATTTGATTTTATTATTAAAATGAAGAAATCTGACCGAAGTCAGATTTCAACAACAATTTTTCATTTTTCATTTTTCATCCTTCATTTCCACCTTGACACCATCTTCGGGTTAGTATAAAATTATACTATACCATTACCGGAGGCAACTATGTTCTACAAGATCCCCCTTTCCCATGATTTTGATTATTACTGCGATAAGATAGATACACATATTAAGGAAGACTTCGAAACCAAGATCCCCGATTACGGTGCGGAGGCATTCAATCCCATCGGCTTTCATTTCAAGAGAAAAAATAACAGCATCAGCGGCATATACAGAAGCAAAAATGCAAAGGTTGGCGGAAACGCATTTGTTTCTCAGTCCACCCATATGCACTTTTTCGGTAAGATGAAAACAGATAAGAACGGCACAGGCTGCCTCAGCTTTGTCCTCATTCCTCAGCTCACTCAGCTTTTCATGCTCGTAGTTTCCCTCGTTTTCATCATCGCCCTTGCACCTAATATCGCAGATACTTATATCTACGTCGGTCTCTTTGCGGCAATCCTCATCTATTCCGCATTCGAAACGATCCGCCTCACATCCCTCGTCAAAAACGAATTTATAAAGTTTTTTAAATAGAAAAGCAGTCGCTAAGCGACTGCTTTTTTGATGCAAACGGACAGATAAATCGGAGTTTGAAGGGGAATACGAAAGGCTCAGAAACACTGCCTCCCCTTCTCAGCTCGCTGTGAAGGGGAGGGGGACCACGAAGTGGTGGAAGGGTTGCACATCAGCACGCGA
>JAZRRC010000140.1:0-5550 GCA_045650355.1 Candidatus Avispirillum sp.
AAAAGGTGGACGAAAACTTTAATAAAGTAAAGTCCTTTGCGTCCCCCTCACAACAAAAGAGCTGTTGCAGTTATCTGCAACAGCTCTTTTGTTATTTCTTTATCTTGAAAATAAGGGAAACTGCAAAATACATTTTCTTTCTCAGAAGCTTATAAATAAGCTTTCTGGAGCCGGGCATACGGTATTTCACGTAGCCGTTCTTGCCTGTCTTGAAGGATTCGCAATTCTCCTTTGTGAAGCTTCTCAGCTTCTTTACAAGAGGATGCTTTGCGCTTGCGCTTCTGAGCACTCGCACCGTTGCGGAAACAAGAACGTGGTCGATTACAAGATAATCAAGCTCCTCTCGGAATTCCTCATAGATGCCTTCCTTTTTGAACCATGCGATAAGGTCCTCAAGCGCCTCGATGATCTCGACGTTTCGCTCAACCTTGGAGCTCGACATAATGGAGCCCTCACGCTGGAGGTAATTATACATCTCACGGTCAAGGAACACAACGCTCTCAGCCTTGGAAAGAAGCTTCGGTGTTGTTCTGATATCCTCGTACCATACTCTTGAGGGGAAGGTAATGCCGAGGCGGCGGTAAAGGTCTGTCTTGCAAACCTTGTTCCATGCGCTGGGGATTCCTGTGAGAACTGCCTTGTCCTCGTTTACGTTGAAGGGAGTGTTTACGGGGAACTCGTCCTTATAGCTTCCAAGGCGGTTGCCCTCCTCGTCCACCACGTAGAAGGGGAAGACGAAAACCTCTGCTCCGAATTTCTCAATTGAGTAAAGAAGATGGCGGATAGTGCCCTTGGGGATATAGTCATCGCTGTCGATGAAGAAGATATATTCGCCCTCGGCAATCTCCATGCCTGCATTTCTTGCACCGCCGAGACCACGGTTTTCCTGATGGATAACAGTAGTATGCTCGGGATATTTTGCCTTATATTCCTCGCAAATCTCGGGGCAGCGGTCGGGAGACTGGTCATCAACAAGGATGATCTGGCACTCGTCCGTCACCTGAGAATAAATGGAATCAAGGCAGGTGGGGAGATATTTTTCAACCCCGTATATAGGGAGAATGATACTTAACTTATACATTTAGCTTTTCTTCTTTCTTTTGAAAATTGAGAAAAGATCTCTATAGCGTACGTTTTCGCGAACAACGGTCACATAATAGATGTATGCAAGGATAACGGACATATAGATGGAGGCATTGGGACGGCGAAGAACATTACCTGAGAACTGGCTGCAGCCCAGCATCAGCGCAAAGGTGATGGCAAGGAGACCGTTTTCGAGGTTTACGCACTTCTTGAATCTGGTGATAACGGCAACGAGGATAAGTCCCACAAAATATGCAAGGAAGAGCATATAGATGGCAAAGCCAACGTAGCCGCTGTAATAGAATACGGAGTGGAAGTCGTTTTCAAGGTCATAGATATGCTGTGTTGTAACGGTCTTTCCTTCGCTGTTTTCTCTTGTATAGTCATATATAAGAGTTTTATATTCGTATCCGAAGAGCCTTGTCATTGTGTTGGCATCCTCGAATGCCATCTCGGCAAAGTAGACCTTCATCTGCCTTGCGGCGGTCAGCTCCTTTACCACAAGACTGTAATTATATTTTTCAAAAACTCTTGCAAAGCCGTAGCGATCAACCATGGGTCCGAGGTAAAGGTCATATACCTTGCGGATGTCGAAGCGCTCCTTGGGGGAAAGAGAATTGAATATCTCCCAGCTGATGTGGTCGGGAAGGGGCTCCTCGCCGGGCTCCTGCTCAACAACGTCCTCAACGTATTCCTGCTTTACGTCCATTGCAACCTCATGAGTTATTTTAACGTCAAAGGCGATGGACTGATTATAGCAGAGAGCGCAGAGAACAGCTGCAAGGAAGAGGATTGCATAGTAGAAGAGATCCTTTTCCTTTGCGATGATGAGAAGGATCATCATACCGAGGGAGATGATAAAGATTGAGAAATAGTCAACCTTTGTGCCTACGAAGAAGAGGTTGATAAGGGATACCATAGCGATAACGTAGTACATCACCTTGTTTCTCTTATTGTAAGCAAAGAGGAGCATCAGAGGAACAATGAATGCAAGGATAGCGCTCTGAGAGTTGTGAACGCTTGCCCAGCTCATAAGACCTCTGTCGCTGTAAGTATATATCTGGGTGCCTGTCATATAGGAGATAACGAGGGCGTGCATCATAATTATCATATTGATGCAGAACGCCTTCTGAACGTATTCGGGCACCTTATCACTCTTTTTGAAAACAGTGATAAAAGCAAATGTGAAATAGGGGAGATGAACTGTTCTGAAGAAGTTATTTATATCTCCCATTATGGAAACGTATCCGCCCTCAGCCCGAAAGCATGCTATCATATGGAATATCCAGTACACAAGCATCACGGCGGAGCCGATAACGTAAACGATCTTGCGGTCGGAGATGATAAAAGCGTATACCATCACGAGAGCAAACATTCCGAAGCGGACGAGAGTGGTGAGAGCTGTGAAGTCCCATTCGTTAGCCCAGTAGGAAATAATATCAAGAAGGGGCTGGATGATAAGCAGAGCAAAGAGAGCTGCGGGAGCTATCTTCTCCATGCTCAGCTTTGATTTTTTATAAAACTGAACTGCGCCTGTCATATTGCCACCCCATCAAGAGAACTTAGCAATGATAGCATCGGCAATACGCTTGGATGCAAAGCCGTCACCGTAGGGGTTCTGAGCTCTTGCCATCTTCTCGTACTGCTCGTCGCTTGTGAGAAGCTCGTCGATCATGCTGTATATAACGTTCTCATCAGTGCCTGCAAGCTTCAACGTGCCTGCCTCAACGCCCTCGGGGCGCTCTGTTGTATCGCGGAGAACGATAACGGGCTTATGGAGAGAGGGAGCCTCCTCCTGAATTCCGCCTGAGTCTGTGAGGATGATATGAGATTTCGCAAGAAGATTGTGGAACTCAAACACCTCAAGGGGCTTGATAAGGCGGACACGGTCCATATCACCGAGAACCTCGTTTGCCGCAGAAACAACTGCAGGATTGAGGTGAACGGGGTATACCACCTTAACGTCGGTATGCTTTTCGCAGATACGCTTGATGGCACGGAACATGCCTCTCATTGTATCACCGATATTCTCACGGCGATGAGCTGTGAGAACGATGAGGCGGGAATCCTTTGCCCATTCTACAGTCTCGTCGGAATAATCCTCACGGACTGTGAGCTTCATTGTATCGATGGCAGTGTTACCAGTAACGTAGATTGTTGCAGGGTCCTTGCCCTCGTTAATGAGGTTCTGCTTAGACTTCTCTGTGGGAGAGAAGTTCATATCGGCAACGGTGCCGATGAACTGACGGTTGATCTCCTCGGGATAGGGGGAATACTTATTATATGTGCGAAGACCTGCCTCAACGTGGCCGATGGCAACTCTGTTGTAGAAGGCAGACATTGCAGAAGCGAATGCTGTGGAGGTATCGCCGTGAACGAGAACGATGTCGGGGCAAACCTCGGCAATAACCTTGTTCATGCCCTCAAGAACACGAACGGTGATATCGGTAAGTGTCTGACCGTCACGCATAATGTCAAGATCGTAGTCGGGCTTGATATCAAAAGCTGTGAGAACCTGGTCAAGCATCTGACGGTGCTGACCGGTAACGCAAACGATGCTTTCGATCTCGGGACGGGTGGCAAGCTCCTTGACAAGGGGCGCCATTTTAATAGTTTCAGGTCGTGTTCCGAAAACGGAAAGTACTTTGATCATAACAGTTTCCATCCTCAAATTAAATATATATAGTTTATTATACAATATATTACCCCTTTTGTCAATCTAATATAAACGGGCACACCTGAGGAGAAAAAGGTGAATTCGAGGATGCTTGATTGATTAACGAAAAAACGTTATTGTGTAGAGGAACGGTTTTTTAAGTGATGATTGCTTCGCAAACGATGATACCTTCGGTAACGATGATACCCTTCGGGTAACGATGGTTTCCCTTCGGGAAAGTTAATAACTTGCCGCAGGCAATCATCGTTTGCGAAGCAATCATCGTTTGGCAACGCCAATCATCGTTCGCGAAGCGATCATCGTTGTTTTTCTCTTTTGCTTTATTTGAATAAATGCTTTTTCTGGGGCGGATGCTCGCATTCTGCGGGGCGGGGAGGCATCTCAACGAGGATGGCATCCTCACCGATCTTTTTTATTTTATCCCATGGGATGCGGATATCGGAGCTTCTCGAAAATCCGAAGAAGCCGCCGTCGCCCGGAACGAATATTGCAGTTATTCTCCCGTCGCAAAGGTCAAGCTCGTAGTTGATAATATGCCCCATTTTCCTCGCATCGCAGACGTTTATAACGATTTTGCCCGAAAGAGCGTTGGTATTGCAAGCCATAAGATCTCCATTCTGTAAAAAACAGTATAAAACCCTTAAAATACTCAAGGTTATATATTCTATTCATAGTGACGGAAAAATATGACAAAACCGAAAAAGCCCAATAAAATCAAGGTCTGCAGGTTTTATGCAAATGACAAAAATATATACCGAAGTGCATATATTAGGCTATTGACTAAAACAGAACGCAAAAATCGGAAATGGATAAGATTTGAAGGGATTTATAATTTTTCAATTCATATCGGAGCCACTTTTTGAGCAAATTAATGCTGTACGAAAAAAATGCATGACCAAAAAGAAGGGAAGCGTTATGAGATATATAAAAAATGTAAAAAGGGCTCTGGCGATGCTCGCAGTCCTCGCACTTGTGCTGGCGCCCACGTCTTATGCAAAGGGGGAGACTGAAGGTGGGCGGACAGTCATCCTCGGGGGAATGGCATTCGGCGTCAGCTTTCAGACGGGGGAATTGAAGATAGGCGGCTTTGACACAGTGGAAACGGAAAACGGAGTCTGCTCCCCGGGAAAGGACGGAGGACTTCTTGAAAATGATATAATCAAAATGGTAGACGGAAAAGCGGTCACAAGCGCAGTTGAGGTAACGGCTGCGGTGAAAAGCTCGGAGGGTGCTGCAATGACGTTCAAAATCCTCAGAGGCGGTGAGGAGCTTTCAATAGAGGTCTCTCCCGTTATATCAAAGGAAACGGGAGACTGGCGCCTTGGAATCTGGCTTGAGGATTCAACGGCAGGCCTCGGCACAGTAACCTATATAGAAAAGGAAACGGGCCGCTTCGGTGGGCTCGGTCACGGCATCGTGAAGGGCGATACGGGAAAGCTCTGCTCCTTTTCAAAGGGAATAGTAACTGAGGTAACGGTTTCGGGAGTGAAAAAGGGAAAAGCGGGAGAGCCGGGAGAGCTTCGGGGAGATTTCCACTCGGAGCGGCTGGGAGTTGTTAATAAAAATACGGACAAGGGAGTTTTTGGATATATAACGGAGTTTCCCGAGGAATTTGAGAAAAAGCAGATCGAGCTTTGCGAAAGTGGAGAAGCAAAGAGCGGGGGAGCATCCGTTTTTTCAACGGTGGACGGCGGCGGTGTCTGCGAATACAGCGTTGAGATAACCTTAATTGAGGACTCCGATGAGAAAAACAAAAACTTTTTTATAACGGTGCGGGATACCTCCCTCAT
>JAZRRC010000141.1:0-6043 GCA_045650355.1 Candidatus Avispirillum sp.
GGCCTCCGACTTGGCTACGTATAAGCACAGCCGCACTGCTTTGCTTTATCAGCTTGATACTGTCGGCCTTTTCGTTACGTACGAAAACCAGGATGATTTCGACTTCTATCTTGAGGAGATGAAGGCGCAGTACTCATTTTATGAGAAATATCCCGACAAGGATAAGACAGACTATATTGCAGAGGTTGACGGCTACAGCATTATTATGGTAGAAAGAGAATACGATCTTGAGGTATATAAGAGCGCATTCCTTATAGGTGTTAACGAGGAAGAGCTTAAGATCTGCTATCTTTACTACTATGATTTTGAAATGGATTCTCTTTCCGACCTTGACGGATACATCGCCGAGCATTTTTATCTTAAATAAACAAAAAAAGCTCCCTTGCGAAAGCAAGGGAGTTTTTTATTTATGCCTGTTTCTTTGTGAGTGTCTTGATAACAAAGAGTGTAGCAACTGTTACTGCCGCCATAACGGGGAGAACGATATACCACTCTGTAACAAAGCCTGCGAGGATGTAGCCAACAAAGGAGATGGCTGCAACTGTAAGCGCATAGGGAAGCTGAGTTGAAACGTGGTTGATGTGGTCGCAGCGAGCGCCGGCTGAAGACATGATTGTTGTGTCGGAGATGGGGGAGCAGTGGTCGCCGCAAACTGCGCCTGCAAGGCAAGCAGACATGCAGATGATACCGAGAGGATCGCCGATGGGGAAGATAGCAAGAACGATGGGGATAAGGATACCGAATGTGCCCCAGGATGTTCCTGTGGAGAATGCGATGAAGCAAGCAGCAAGGAAGATGATAGCGGGAAGGAAGTTGTTAAGTCCCTCAACGTTTGCGAGAGCTGTGCTTACGAATGCATCGGAATCGAGAAGACCTGTCATGTTCTTAAGGCTTGTTGCCATTGTAAGAATGAGGATCGCGGGAACCATTGCGATGAAGCCCTTGGGGATGCACTCCATAGCTTCCTTGAAGGAAACGAGGCGTCTTGCGATGAAGTAAACGATGATGAAGATGAGAGCAATGAAGCCGCCCCAGGGGAGACCAACGGTTGCATCAGTATTGGAGAATGCATCGATGAAGTTGAGGGATGCATCGTAGTTTGCGGAAGCGAATACCCACTCCTCGCCCATGCATCTGCCTACGTAGAAGAGGGAGAATACGCAGATAACGATAAGAGCGATAATGGGAAGAACAAGGTCGATAACCTTTGCCTTTGTTGTAGCAGGTGTGTCGTCCTCACCTGTCTCTGTGCCGCTTGTGAAGAGGTCACCCTTGAGAGCATTCTGCTCGTGGAGCTTCATGGGGCCGTAGTCGAACTTCATAAGAGTGATGGCGATGATGAAAACAAAGGTGAGAAGGGAGTAGAGGTTGTAGGGGATAGCCTGGCAGAAGAGCTTGATGCCCTGTCCGTCGGGAGCATAGCCTGCAACTGCTGCAGCCCAGGAGGAGATAGGAGCGATCATACAGATAGGTGCAGCTGTTGCATCGATAAGGTATGAAAGCTTAGCGCGGGAGATCTTGTTCTTGTCTGTCACAGGGCGCATAACGGCACCTACTGTGAGGCAGTTGAAGTAGTCGTCGATGAAGATAAGAACACCGAACATGAATGTTGCGAGAGCGGCGCCAACCTTTGTCTTAACGTGCTTGGAAGCCCAGTCGCCGAAGGCCTTGGAGCCTCCCGCCTTGTTAAGGAGAGCAACGATGATGCCGAGAAGAACGAGGAATGCAAAGATACCTGCGCTTCCGGATACTGCGCTTGTGACACCGTCTGTAACAACGGAGTCAACTGTGTGGATAACGTTGAATTTTGTTGAAAGCAGACCGCCCACAACGATACCTACGAACAGAGAGGAATAAACCTCCTTGGTAATGAGGGCGAGAGCAATAGCAACAACAGGGGGGAAGAGGGACCAGAGAGTTCCCGCAGGGCTTGTGATGTCGCCTGTGAGTGCGCAAAGAACTGCGAAAGCAACAACAAAAGCCAGGATAAGCAGATTAGAAATCAGCTTTTTGTTTTTCATAATGACCTCCATTATAATAAAATTTGTAAAAGAAAAGACCGTGATAGCAAATCACGGTCTATAATACAAAAAAGTTGTATACAGATCATGACAGCGCTCCACTTTCGTGACAGTACAATACATATTCTGCATTGTCCCAAGCATCCTTTCGGAAACTTTCGGCGTCATCCCCTTTGGCGATTTCAATGAAATCGCTACTCTTGTCAGACGCACCTCTATCAAGTCTTTTCAATTTTCAATACAGGCATTATGATAACACACCCGCATTGTCTTGTCAACATTTTTGTAACATTTTTATAATAATTCGTCAGATGCTTTCGATAAAGCGAAGAACTGCCTTGACGGAGTTCTCTGCGGCCTTTGCGGCAAAGGTGGGGTAATCCATGGATGCGTCGTCGTCGCCGCCGTCGGAAATTGCGCGGATGATGCCGAAGGGAACCTCGTTTACGTAGCAAACGTGGCCGATAGCGCCGCCCTCCATCTCGCAGGCAGAGGCGGTAAAGGTATTCTTGATAAACTGTCTCTTTTCCTCGGTTGCAACGAACTGGTCTCCTGTTGCAACAGTACCGCGAAGGCACTTGATGCCAACGGCAGTAACACTTTCGGCAAGAGCAGCTGCAACGTAGCGGTCAGCGGGGATCTTTACGATATTGATGCCTGAAATAAGACCAACAGGGTCACCGAGAGGAGAGGTATCCATATCGTGCTGAACGACCTCGGTTGCAACAACAACGTCAAGAACGGAGAGGTTACTGTCAAGTCCTCCCGCAACGCCGGTGTTGATGATGGCGTCGGGAGCGAATCTGAGGATCATCGTCTGTGCGCAGAGAGCGGCAAATACTTTGCCGATGCCGCACTTTGCGGCGATGATATTTTTTTCTCCGATGTTACCGCAAACGAAGTCAATGCTGCTTACGGTTACGGTTTTGGCGTTTTCGATCTTTTCCTTGATGCCGTCAATTTCGATCTGCATTGCGGCAATAATGCCCAGTGTTTTTATTTCTTTATTCTGCATCGTATTTGAAATCTGCCTTTCCGAGTTTTTCTCTTTCAAGAAGCGCTTCGAGATAGCGGGCGCACTCGACCTTTGCTGCGCTGAGTGAAAGATCCTTATAGTTTCCGCATTCCTTGCGGGTATCGCCGAACATTTTGCCGTCGTGGTCAACTGTCTTTTTGAGAATATCCTTAACGAGCTCGTATGCCTCCTCGTTAGTTGTATCTCTCATAAGAAGGTAAAAGCCTGTACGGCAGCCCATGGGTCCGAAGTAGATGACCTTATCGGAGAGGGCGGAATTGCGGGCATAGGTAGCCAGCATATGCTCAACGGAGTGCATTGTGAGGCTGTCCATAAAATCGTCGCAGTTAGGCTTTCTTGTTCTGAGATCGTATGTTACGATATCCCCGTCGATACGGGAAACGTACATACCGGGCACGATAAAATCGTGGTCCACGTCAAAGCTTGTGATTCTTGAAATATTTTCCATAGCATTTATTCTTTCTTCTTTATTCTCTATTCTTTAAAAAGCGGTTAGGGTCTGTTAAAGAATAAAGAATAAATAATATATAATAAATAATAAATATAAATTTATCGGGAGGGCAACGCCCTCCCGATTGTGTAATATTAGTTAAACTTAACGTCGCGGAGGATTCTCTTTTCAGCTGCAGGGCACCAGAGGCCGTTGTTAGCCTCACAGATGTCTGCGAGATCAGCGAAGAGCTCAGCGTTCTCGCCGCCCTCGGCTGCTACCTTGCGGAAGTCAGCAATAGCAGTAAGGGGAAGGTCGATGTGAGTGTAGATAAGCTTCTTGCCGCCGGGGATCTTGGGGAGGTTGAGAGTTGTCTCAGCATCTGCGTTAAGACCGCCGATGTGTGTGATCATGCCGGAGGGAGAGATCTTGCCCTCTTCCATAAGCTTGAGGGACTCCTTCATATCCTCTGTGTTACCGCCACTTGTTCCAACGATGTGAGTAGAAGCGTAGTGAACGTTATAGAAGTTGAACATTGCGGAGAACTCGGGGTTTGTGGGGCCTGCAAAGAAGTTGAGGCATCCGTCACGGCCGAGAAGTGCATCACCCTGCTCAACAACGGGCTTAACGGGCGCGAATACGAATACGTCATCGTAGCCGTCCTGACCTGTGAGGCTCTTAAGGTACTCAGTTGTGTTGCCCTCGAGAGCTGTGTTTACGTACTTGAGCTCAACGCCGTGAGCCTTAGCATCCTCAACTGTGATGAGGGAAGCAGCACGCTCAAGACGAGCCGCGTCAACGTCTGTTACAACGAGAAGACGGGGAGGACGTCCGCCGTGGATAGCGTAGTCGATAGCGCCGAGACCCATGGGGCCGGCACCTGCGAGGATTGCCATGCAACCGCCCTCGATTGTGCCCATGATGTGGTCATAGCAGCCGGGCTTTGTGTGGTAGTTTGCGTGGAAGCCGCCAACGATACAGCTCATAGCCTCGGAAAGGCTTCCGAGGTAGAATGCCTCACCGTGGTAGGGAAGGAGACAACCAAGCTCCATAACCTCGTTGGGGATGATTACGTATGTAGCGCCGCCACCGATATCGTGATAGGAATATCCGGGAGCTGCAAGGCTGCCCTTGTAGTTAATAGCGGGCTGGATGGAGAACTTGTCTCCTGCCTTGAACTGATCCTGCCACTTAGCGCCAACCTCAACGATCTCGCCACAGAACTCGTGACCGAGGATGATGGGGTTTTCAGCTACGTCATCGGGAACTCTCTTGTGGCCTGCACCCTGAAGTGCTGCCTTGTGGGAGGACATACAAATACTGTCGGAAATAACTCTTGCGAGAATTTCGCCTTCCTTGATTGCGGGAAGCTCGAACTCCTCTGTGCGAAGGTCGTTAACGCCGTAAAGTCTGACTGCTCTTGTTTTCATACTGCCAAATACTCCTTACTTGTTTTTATTGAAAAGTTTTTTCAATCTTTCTTTATTGTTTCTGGGAGGCATTTCTGCATCCTCAGCGGGGCGGATGCCGTTTTCTTCAATGACTACGGTCTGCCCTTCGAAAAATCCTTCTTCAACGGCAAGAGTAAATATCTCTGCGCCGTCATCGGGGATGATTGTTGCGATTCCTTCTTCAATACGGTCGATGACCGCGGTTCGCTTCTCCATATCAGTAGCGGGGCTTTTCGATAAAGCCGATCTTGCGGCGAACCTTGGACATTGTTCTGAGAGAATCGTGGTGTGCCTCTGCAGCACCCTTTGCCATCATATCCTCAAGATACTTCTTGTCCTGCATAAGGCGCTTGAATTCTGCCTGAACGGGAGCAAGTGCATCTGCACATGCCTCTCCTACTGCCATCTTGAAGTCGCCGTAGCCCTTACCTGCGAATTCACGCTCGATCTCCTCGAAGGTCTTTCCTGTGAATGCGCCGTAGATGGACATAAGGTTGATGATACCGTCCTTACCCTCGCGAGCGCAGATCTCTGCCTCGGAGTCTGTAACGGCTCTCTTGAACTTCTTGATAATAACGTCACGCTCGTCAAGGATACGAACGGTAGCGTTCTCGTTTTCATCGGACTTGGACATCTTCTTTGTAGGCTCTGCAAGGCTCATGATGCGGGCCGCGGGAGTCTTGTTGATGAAGGGCTCGGGAACGATGAATGTATCGCCGTAGATCTGGTTGAAGCGCTCCGCAATATCGCGGGCAAGCTCAAGGTGCTGCTTCTGGTCCACACCGACCGGAACGACGTCGGTCTGATAGAGAAGTATGTCCGCCGCCATAAGCGACGGATAGGTAAAGAGTCCCGCGTTTATGTTCTGGGCGTGCTTTGCGCTCTTGTCCTTGAACTGTGTCATTCTCGAAAGCTCGCCGAACATAGTGTAGCAATCAAGTATCCAACCGAGCTCTGCGTGTGCCGGAACGTGTGACTGGACGAAAAGGGTGTTTTTCGTTTCGTCAAGACCGCATGCGATATAAAGCGCAAGCGTCTCGTAGGTTCTGCGGCGAAGCTCAGCGGGAACCTGGCGCACCGTTATAGCGTGCAGGTCGACGACACA
>JAZRRC010000142.1:0-2631 GCA_045650355.1 Candidatus Avispirillum sp.
ATCGATACCTATAAGACACAGGGTAAGGATGCCCGCGGCAGAACAGGTCTTAAGATGAAGGAAGAGGACGTAACTGAAAAGCTCATCGTAGTTGACAGCCACTCCACACTTCTGTTCTTCACAAACAAGGGTAAGATCTTCGCAAAGAAGGCATACAGAATTCCCGAGGCATCAAGCATTGCCAAGGGCTCCAATATCGTTAACCTTCTTGATATTGACGAGGGCGAAAAGATCACAGCTATCCTTGATATCCACGGCTTCGACAGCGATTCCTACCTCATTATGGCAACAAGAAACGGTGTTATCAAGAAGACAGCTCTTTCCGAGTACGCATATCAGCGTAAGGGCGGTAAGATCGCTATCAATCTTGATGAGGGCGATGAGCTTATCTTTGCCGACGTATCAAAGGGCGGCAAGGACGTATTTATCGCAACTCACCTCGGTAGAGGCTCCCGTTACAGCGAGGATGACGTACGTATTGTCGGACGTACATCCAGAGGTGTTACAGCTATCAAGTTCAAGTATGATGAGGACTACGTTGTCGGCGCCGCACTCATCGATAACGACGAGGAATGGCAGGAGAAGTATATGCTTCTCACCGTTACCGAAAACGGTAAGGGTAAGCGCTGTCCCTTCAAGAACTTCAGCCGCATGAAGCGTCCCAACACAGGTGTATACTGCCACGACGTTGAGAAGGCGGGTGCTCCCGTTGCAGGAGTTGCCATCGTTTCCAGCGAGGAGGACGTTGTAATGATCACCGATACAGGTATCATCAAGCGTCTTGAGGCAGGCGAGATCAGAGTAGTTGATTCCACAAAGTCCAAGGGCGTAACAGTTATGAAGTTTGCAGACGATTCTGCAAAGATCGTTTCTCTCGCAGTTACAGACAGAGTAAGCGAGGAGGACGTGGCAAAGGTTGAAGCTGAAATGGCAGAGACCCCTGTTGATACCCTCCCCGAAGAGGTTGTTGAAACTGTAGAAGATACAAGTGCAGACGAGGAATGATATGAAGAAGCTTATTAAAATATTTTCCCTTGCTCTTGCTATCCTTTTCTCAGTATCAATGCTTGCGTCCTGCGGCGTTGAATACACAGATGAAGAGGTTAAAAAGGCGGCAGAAAAGCTTATAGAGGCATCCTTTGAAATAAACGATATTTATTTCGGTGTAGGACTTCCCATAAGCTCTGAGGACAGCGAGGAGGCAAAGAAGTTTGCCGAGCAAAACGGAGTAGACCTCCAGAATATTCAGTTTCTCCCCGTAACAGCCGAGGCTCCCTATCAGTCTATCGACGATATCAAGGAAGCCACAGCTAAGGTATATTCCGAAAACTATTCCACCTACCTCTATTCAATGGCATTTGAGGGATATTCCGCAGACAACGGCGCATCCGCTGTTTATGCGAAGTATATCGAGGACGATAAGGGTGTGCTTACAGCACGAATCGACCTTGCAGACAACCCTCTTCCCGAGCGTACATACGACTATTCCACAATGAAGGTTAAATCCAGAAAGAAGGATAGCGTAATGGTTGAGATGGAGTCCTATCTCGACGGCAAGAAGGAAGAGAAGACAGTAACCTTCACCCTTGTTAAGATCGGGGATGAATGGAGACTGGATACACCGACGTACTAAAACAAAAAACCACCCGAAAGGGTGGTGTTTTGTTTTAGAGTGAAAAGTGAATAATGAATAATGAATAGTGAAAAATTAATGTAAAAAATCCGCCCGTGGGCGGATTTTTTTATTCGAGTGTAGAGTAGCCGTGTACGTTGATGAGAGCGTCGATTCTCTTGCCCTCGCGGCACATTTCGCACTCGCCGGGAAGGTAGCTGAGATAATCGGGAAGGTCACGGGGGTTGAAGATGGATGCAACAGGGTAGCCCTCAAACTCTTCTGTTGTTGCAAAGATTGAGCCGATGCCGGAAACACGGCCGCCGTAGTAGTTGATAGCCTCGATAGCGCCACGGGCTGTGGAGCCTGTAACTACGCTTGCCGCAAGGATAAGCACGTGCTTACCTGTAATCATGGGAAGCATATTCTCTCTGAAGAGAAGTCTGTTATCAGCAGTAAATTCGGGGCTGATAACGTAAATTGTCTGATGTGCGTTCATGTTGCGGAAATCGCTCTTTGTCAGCTCCTCTGCGATGCATGTGCCAATAACCTCTGTGTTGTCAAGGCAGAGAATAGTATCAACGATAGCTGTAGAGCGGAATGTCTCGCAAATCGCCTTTGCAGTAGCCTTTGCCTCGGAAAGGCGGGTCTTCTGCATTGTAATATCAATATAATAGTTAATGTGGGAATGGCCTGTCGCAAAGTGACCCTGGCAAACTCTGAGGTTTACTCCGTCCTTCTTTGTGGGCAGCTTTACCATATTAATAGCCATATCATTATCCTCCTGAGCTTATATAGTGTAATTGTACAACAAAAGGAAAAAATTTGCAATACATTTATGCAATATTTTGAAAATGAAAATATAAATTCGTGTTTATCGGGGAGTTTAATTGAACAACGTAGGGGTCGACGTCCTCGGCGACCCGCATATCTGCACATGAACCGAACTAATATTTATCTCATATCGTTGCGTTTGCAGCGGGTCGCCGAGGACTGTACAGTGCAGTATGATAGTATAC
>JAZRRC010000143.1:0-7755 GCA_045650355.1 Candidatus Avispirillum sp.
TCAATTACGTTATTTATCATTTGCTTTTTCCTCCATAGGACAATAATGATTTATTATACCTTATATTTTATATCATTGCAACACATATTTGTAAATCTTTCCCCTAAAAACCTCAATCACTTGACTAAATACCCCTTTATGTGTTATTATCGACTTATAAAACAAGCAGGAGGTCGTATGTCTGACACAAAAACAATAAAAAAGGCGCCTGCCACCGCAAGAAATCGTGATGTTGTTATCGACCTTATAAAGGCCATAGCAATCCTCGGCGTGCTTCTTATCCACGCAAGCACAGGCGCAAACTCATACCCCATAGGCTCCTTCAACTGGCTTTCGGGCAACTTTTACGGCTGTATCACAAGAGCAAGCGTGCCCCTCTTTCTCATGTGCAGCGGAGCGCTGTTTCTGAATACAGACAAGGACCTCTCACTGAAAAAGCTGTTTTCAAAGAGCATTCTCCGTCTTGTTGTTGCCATGATATTCTGGGCAACCATGTACAAGGTATATAACCTGGTTGAAACGAACAATTTCACAATAGCAAACTTCATCAGCGACTTCAAAAACGTGCTGTTCTTCAAGCAGGAGTCCCATCTTTATTACATACACATAACTCTTCTTATTTACGTGCTTCTTCCCGTTTTAAGAGTGTTTGTAAAGAATGCGGACAAGAGCACCTTCCGCTATGCTCTTATCGTCTGGTTTGCCCTCGGTGTGGTTTACCCCACAGTCATCGGCTTCTGGCCCTTCAAGCTCATTTCCGGAATCCCTCTCCAGTGGAAGCTTAATCTTGCATATAACGCCATCGGCTACTTTATGCTTGGTCACTATCTTAAAAAGTATCCCTTGAAGCTTCTCCCCTCCCTTATTTCTGCAGTGGGCGGCTTTGCTCTCGTTTACGGCATGACAGTTTTCATGTCCATCAAAAACGGCAGCCTTTATACCACCTTTATCGACGGAATGACTCTCGGTGTATTCTTCCTCGGTGTGGGAATCTACGGTCTGTGCCACTGCGCAGAGCCAAGGATCGGCAAGGTATGGGCAAGCATTACAGGCTATCTTTCAAAGGCATCCTTTTGCATCTACCTTGTCCATATGTTCATTCTTTATGAGATGAACGACCTGAAGCTGACTGTCAATACCCTTTCCATTCCCGCTATCGTCTCCGTTCCCATGGTTACGGCGATCATGCTGGTTATCAGTCTCGGAATTTATTTCATCATTTCACATATCCCCGTTCTGAAAAAGTGGATAGTGTGATCATACAAAGCTATATAAAAAGCCCTGACGGTTTCGTCAGGGCTTTTATTATTCAAAATATCCAACGTAATCGATGGTGCTTTCGCCGGGGAAAAGATATGCGTGGAGGTCAACGAAATAATCGTCGGTCATGGATGCCATATAGTCGGTGATTATAGTATGGATATCCTCCTCGCAGTAGGGACGTGCTCTTTTATAGAAAGACTGACTTATGGGGTCTATGTGGTGCTTGAAGATGGGAGATGCTGTGTTCCATTCCTTCAGATCCTTTTCAAGACGGTCGTAGAGGCGGATGAACATAGGCTTTATCACCTTTGCCTGAGGGTCGGCAACGGCAGGGGTGAGATATATTTTCTCATGGTTTGTGCGCTTTGCGCTCTTCAGCGCCTCGAAATATTCGGGGCTCATTCTGATATAGGGCTTTCCGTAGCTGTTTTCGATAATATTAACGCTGAGATTGTTGATTATCTCCGCATTAACTCTGCCGATAACGCCCATATCGAATACCTCCTCCTCCTTTTCGATAAGACCTGCCTTTTTGGCATCCTGTCTGTCCTTGCCGAGATATGCGATAATATCGCAGATTCGTACAACGCAGCCTTCAAGGGTGGAGGGCATAAGAGCTTTATTGTTTTCTATATCAAGATAGCATCCCTCGATCTGACGGTCAAACTCCTCAAAGGAGGAAAGGGGGCGGGGACGGTATATCTCGCACTCCATCTCGCCGTTATGAGAAACGATGCCGCTGAGAGTCTGCAGGGTCAGATTATAGGGATAGATTCCGTCAAGAACACGGGCAGAATGGATATTATGAGAAAAGCGGCGGCCGCATTTTTCAAAATATATCTCGTCAAGATACTTCTCTCCCGCATGGCCGAAGGGGGTGTGTCCCATATCGTGACCGAGGGCGATTGCCTCGATAAGGTCAAGATTCAGACAAAGAGCGCTTCCGATAGTGCGGGCAATTCGGGAAACAAGCTGCACGTGAAGAGCACGGCGGGAAATATCGTCGTTTTTATAAAAGGAGAAAACCTGAGTTTTATCTGCAAAACGGCTGTAATATGCGGAGTGGAGTATCTTATCCACGTCACGGACAAAAGCTCCTCTAAAGGCGTTGGGCTTGTCCTTATCGGGGTTGCGGCGGACAGCCTCCCTCTCGTCAAAGGCAACACGTGGAATCCTGCCCGTCATTTTATCATATTCCATGCGCTCAATAAGTGCACGGGAAAGGTTATCGTATTTCATAATATCTCCAAAAGGTTATATATGCTTATAATATCATTTTTTCACCTTGATTTCAAGGGATTCAATCAGAAAGACAAATCGGAGGTTGAAGGGGGAACGAAAGGCTCAGAAACACCGCCTCCCCTTCTCAGCTCGCTGTGAAGGGGAGGGGGACCGCTTGCGGTGGAAGGGTTGCCACATCAGCACGAGAACCAAACTTGATTGTTTTGTGCACCGTTAAATGATAGTTTAACTATAACCATCAGATAGCTCTTGTGCAGATAAGACACCCCTTCCGTCATCGGTGCCGAAAAAATCAAAATACCTACGTTTCTTCTGCACCGATGCCACCTCCCCCTCACACCTCGATTTTCGAAAGCCTTTGGCATTCGCCTCGCGAATGCAGAGCGAATAAGGCAAAGTTAGTTTTCGGCTTTCTTCATATTCGCGGTGAGAGGTGGAGGCTTTTGTTTCGTTTAGCATTCACTATACCAACTCCGTCTCCCTTCAAACTCCGATTTAGCGAACACAGAGGACGGGTGTATGTTTTAAATCTGCGTTAAATCTGCGGACAATAATAAATACCTCTTTATTTTTTGAAAATTTGTGGTATAATGATAATTGGTAAAATTTCGATAATCAAACCCTAAAGGAGTAGCTATGGTTTTCTCATCTCTTGAATTCCTGTTCCTCTATTTTGCGGCATCCATACTCATTTACTTTTTGGTGCCCAATTTCCTCAGGAACGTTGTTCTTCTCATCGTCAGCCTTGCCTTCTACGGCTGGGGCGAGCCCGTTTATATCTTCATCATGCTGTTTTCCATTATTCTGGACTACACCTGCGGATATTTCGTTGGCAAATACAGAGATACAAACAAGAAAAAAGCACGGCTGTTTATGATAATAAGCGTCGTTGTTAACCTTTCCATTCTCTGTTTCTTCAAGTATTACACGTTTATCGTCGAAAACCTCCAGCTCATTCCTCTGGATTTCTTACAGAAGATACCCACCCTCTCAAATATTGAGCTTCCCATCGGTATCTCCTTCTACACCTTCCAGACAATGTCCTATACCCTTGATATCTACATGGGTACTGCAAAGGTGCAGAAAAATATCGCATCCTTCGGTGCTTACGTTACTCTCTTCCCTCAGCTTATCGCAGGCCCTATCGTTCGTTATCAGGACGTTGACGACCAGCTTCGCTCCCGTCCCCACAACATCGATATGTTTGCCTCCGGTATCCGCACCTTCGTTTGCGGCTTTGCAAAGAAGATCCTTCTTGCAAACTGTGCAGGCGAGCTTTGGGATGCATTCCGCGCAGGTACTGAAACCGATGCAACCATTGCAGGCGCATGGCTTGGCATCATCTTCTACTCCTTCCAGCTCTATTTCGACTTCTCCGGTTACTCCGATATGGCTATCGGTCTCGGAAAGATGATGGGCTTCACCTTCAAGGAAAACTTCTTCTACCCCTACATATCAAAGAGTGTTACGGAATTCTGGCGCCGCTGGCATATCTCCATGGGCACGTGGTTCCGTGAATACGTATACATCCCCCTTGGCGGAAACCGCGGTGCAAAATGTAAGATGTATCGCAACATCATTGCAGTATGGCTTCTCACAGGCCTCTGGCACGGAGCGAGCTGGAACTACGTTCTCTGGGGCGTTTACTACTGCATCCTTCTTCTTATTGAGAAAACATTCCTTTTGAAGCTTCTCAAGAAGCTCCCCGCCATAGTTTCCCATATCTACACCCTTATCCTCGTTCTCTTCGGCTGGCACCTCTTCGTATTTGAGGATATGGCAGCAGGCGTGAAGCATCTCGGATATATGTTCGGTGTGGGAACCGTCGGATTTACGGAAGCAGGAGCAACCTTTGACCTTGTTCGCTCCATCCCCTTCCTTATCGTCCTCGGTATCGCATCCACTCCCCTTCCCAAGACTCTTTTCTACAAGTTCTACTCCCTCGGCAAGGTGCCCCGCATCGTTATTGCCGTCGGCTGTCTTGCGCTGACAGTTATCTGCACAGCATATCTTGTAGATTCTTCATACAATCCCTTCCTTTATTTCAGATTCTAAGAAAGGATAAAACAAAATGGCTAAAGAAAAATTCAAATCAGCTGACGACGTTGCAGCAGAATATCTTGAGCTGCAGCTTTCCAAAAGCCGCGAGAGCCGCTTTGAAAATATCCTCGTTACAGCTCTGACTATGGGATTCGTATTCCTTTTCGCTATCATGTTCTGGATAGTTCCCGACCGTGATTTCTCCGAGGAGGAGAACAGAAATCTCCAGTCCTTCCCCGAATTTAGCGAGGAAAGCTTCCTCCACGGTGATTTCACCGCAGATTTCGGCACCTATATGGCAGACCAGTTCCCCTGCCGTAACTTCTTTATCGGAGTTAAGAGCCTTGCAGAGACTGTACAGCTGAAGGGTCAGAACAATGATGTTATTATCGGCGCCGACGGCTATCTTATAGCAAGAAGCGACTATCCCGATGAGGGAACACTCTCTCAGAATATTGCAAATGCAGGCAAATTCATTGCCGTTGCAGAGCAGAACGGCATCGACTGCACCGCAGCCTTTGCAGGCAGAAAGATGGACGTTCTCAAGGATAAGCTCCCCGCACTCTACGGCACCTATTATTCCGACCGCATCTTTGAGATTCTCTACAAGAATTGCAAGGAAAGCGGCGTTGACTACGTAAATCTCCGCGAGGCTCTTATGTCAGCTGATGCAGACGGCCTTTATTATAAGACCGACCACCACTGGACCAGCCTTGGGGCATACTATGCTTACTGCGAGATCGCAAAGGAAATGGGCATCACCCCCTATGAGCTTTCCGATTTTGAGATCGAGACTGCAACCGAGGAATTCTTCGGTACTACATGGTCAAGCGCAGGCGTAAAATGGACTGAGGGCGACACTATCGAATACTTCCGCTGGGAGGGAGACGAAAAGCTCACTCTTCGCATCAAGAACTCCTCCTACGATTACAAAAAGTCTGAAAAGATTGAAGAAAACGGCGCAAAATACGACGTTTTCGAAACAGTTTACGTTCGCGAGATGCTTGAAAAGAAGGATAAATACGCTTCCTTCGTCGGCGGCAACAACAACAGCTACGTTGAGATAACAATGGAGGGTGAGGAAAGAGAAACTCTCGTCCTTCTCCGTGACTCCTTTGCAGACAGCTTAGCTCCCTTCCTTGCCCGTCACTTTGACCTCGTTCTCATCGACCTGAGAACATCAACACCCGACACAATCTCCATTTGCAAGGAGCTTGGAGCTGAAAAGATCCTTTTCCTCTACAACATGGAGACTCTTACAACAACAAACGACCTTAAAAACCTTAACTTTAAGCTCAGCTCACACAAAATCGAAAACTGAAAGGAGAATAACCCATGAAAAAGCTCATTTCTGCAATTCTTCTTATCGCAATGGTAGCGACTCTCGCATCCTGCTCTCAGGGGGCTCTTGGCGGCAAAGATACGACAGACGGTACAACAACACCCCAGGTCACAAGCCCCAACGGCTTTGACGACGTTACAGCTCCTCCCGAGGATACTACAGAAAAGCCCGAGGAAACAACCGAGGCTGACACCGAGGAGACAACAGAGGCTCCCGACGACGGCATCACAACTGCAGACGAGGCAGTAGCCGCTGCCCGTGCATGGCTCGGTGAGTCCGACCCCGACACAGGATACAAGTATGCCTTCTCCTATGACGGCACACTTACAGAAAACGGCATCGAATACTTCCGTGTGCGTGTTTCCTGGTTTATCGAGGAGCAGGAAAGATATTCCATCTGCGGCTATCTTCTCGTTTCTCCCGATGGCAAGGTTTCCAAGTATTCCTGGTAAAAAATCTAACTAAAGGATCGTATAATGGCAAAGAAAAAAGAAACTCAGCAGTATGATGATCAGTCCATAGAAAAGCTGGAGGGCGCCGACCGAGTCAGAAAAAGACCCGGCGTTATCTTCGGCTCCGACGGCATCGAGGGCTGCGAGCACTCATTTTTTGAAATTCTTTCTAACTCCGTTGACGAGGCCCGTGAGGGTTACGGTAACGTTATCACCGTAACCGCCTACAAGGACCACTCCATCGAGGTTGACGACCGCGGACGCGGCGTACCCATGGGCTACAACGAAAAATACAAATGCTACAACTGGGAGCTTATCTACTGCGAGCTTTACGCAGGCGGTAAGTACAACAACAACCAGGGCGGCGGCGCATACGAGTTTTCTCTGGGACTTAACGGTCTCGGTGCCTGTGCAACACAGTATTCCTCCGAGTTTTTCGAGGTTCATTCCTTCAACGGAGAGACTGAGTCTCACATGGCCTTCAAAAAGGGTTACCCCGTAGGCGAGCTTGAGGTGCGCCCTCTTGAAAAAAAGGAGCGCAGAACAGGTACAGTGACCTATTGGCGCCCCGACCTTGACGTTTTCACCTCCATTTCCATCCCCAAGGAATTTTTCTGCGAGGTGCTTGAAAAGCAGGCGGTTGTAAACGCAGGTCTCAAGTTCGTTCTCAAGTTTGAAAATCAGGACGGCTCCTTCTTCGAGCAGGAATTCCTCTATCCCAACGGCATTTCCGACTACGTTGCCCGCCTTGCGGGAGACACCGCAATCACTCAGCCCGTTCTCTGGAAGATGGGCGAAACTATCGGCCGTGACCGTGAGGACAAGCCCGAATACAAGCTTATTGCAGACGTTTCATTCTGTATTTCAAACACAGTAAACGTTATCGAATACTACCACAACTCAAGCTTTCTTGAGCACGGCGGCTCCCCCGAGCGTGCCGTTAAGAACGCATTCGTCTATTCCGTAGACAAGCAGCTGAAGGCGAAGGGCAAATACAACAAGAACGAGTCAAAGATCACATTTGCTGATATTGAGGACTGCCTCGTTTTAGTTACAAACTCCTTCTCAACTCAGACCTCCTACGAAAACCAGACGAAGAAGTCTATCACAAACACCTTCATAGCTCAGGCTCTCACCGACTTCATGAAGGAGCAGCTTGAGATCTATTTTGCGGAAAACCCCGTAGAAACGGACAAGTTTATCTCTCAGGTGCTTGTGAACAAGCGCAGCCGCGAAACTGCGGAAACAACCCGACTCAACATCAAAAAGAAGTTGACAGCCTCCATCGACGTTGCAAGCCGAGTTGAAAAGTTCGTTCCCTGCCGCTCAAAGGACCCCGAAAAGCGTGAGCTCTACATCGTAGAGGGTGACTCTGCGATGACCTCCAAGTCGGATCGTAGCCATGTCGTTCTGTGA
>JAZRRC010000144.1:0-8390 GCA_045650355.1 Candidatus Avispirillum sp.
GCCTCGGAATGCAGATGCTTCTTGAGAAAAGCTATGAGTACGGATGCCACGAGGGCCTCGGACTTATAAAGGGCTCAGTCAAGCCTATTGCAGACGTTATCCCCGCTGACCTGAAAATTCCCCATATCGGCTGGAATGCCCTTACATTTACAAAGGAATGTCCTCTTTTCAAATACATTAAGGAAGGGGACTACGTATATTTCGTTCATTCCTATTACGGAGCTGACTGCGAGGAATCTATAATCGCAAAAAGCGAGTACGGTGCACCCTTAACGGCTGCAGTTGCCGATAAAAACGTGTTCGGCTGTCAGTTCCATCCCGAAAAGAGCGGAGACGTGGGACTTGCAATTCTCCGTGCATTTGTAGAGATGAAGGAGGGAGAAATATGCTGATCTATCCCGCAATAGACCTTTACGAGGGCAAGGCTGTCAGACTTTATAAGGGCAATTATCAGGAAATGACAGTTTATAGCGATAACCCCATCGAAATCGCCCGCGATTTTGAAGCCTCGGGTGCAACCCATATCCATATGGTAGACCTTGAGGGCGCAAAAAGCGGAACAACTCCCAATTTTGATACAGTTTGCTATATTAAAAATAATACAAATCTCTTTGTTGAGATCGGCGGCGGTGTCCGCTCAATGGAGGTCATCGACAGATATATGGCTGCAGGAATCGACCGAGTTATTCTCGGTACAGCCGCAGTAACCAGCGATGGCTTTGTTGAAAGTGCAGTAGCAAAGTACGGCGATAAAATCGCTGTCGGCATCGATATTAAGGATGGATTTGTTGCAATCAAGGGCTGGACTGAAAAGTCAGAGCTCGATGCATTCGCATTCGCTGAGAAAATGCAGAAGATAGGTGTTAAAACCCTTATCTGCACAGATATTTCAAAGGACGGAGCAATGCAGGGAACAAACCATGAGCTTTATCGTGAGCTTTCAGAAAAATTCAGTATGCAGATAATCGCATCAGGCGGAGTTTCCTCCATCGATGACGTTAAAAAGCTTCGCGAGCGTGACCTTTACGGTGCAATCATCGGTAAAGCATACTATACCGGTGCAATTGATATTAAAGAAGCAGTTGAGGTGGCAAAATGATAACGAAAAGAATCATCCCCTGCCTTGACGTGCGCGACGGCAGAGTAGTAAAGGGAACGAATTTTAAAGGACTTCGCGACGTTTCCTCCCCTGTGGAGCTTGCAAAGTTCTATTCCGACGGCGGAGCAGACGAGCTTGTATTTTACGATATAACGGCCTCCAGCGACGGACGTGCGCTCTTCACAGATATTCTTTGCGAAACTGCAAAGAAGGTGTTCATCCCCCTTACAGTAGGCGGAGGCATCAATACTGTTGCAGACTTTGACCGAGTGCTCAAATGCGGTGCCGATAAGGTAAGCGTAAACTCGGGAGCCATCAGAAATCCCGATCTTATATACGAGGCTGCAAAGCTTTACGGAGACCAGTGCGTAGTCCTTTCTGTGGACGTTAAACGAGTAGACGGCGAGTTCCGTGTATTTGCCAAGGGCGGACGCGAGGACACAGGCATGGAGGCTATCAGCTGGATAAAGCGCTGTGTTGAAAACGGAGCCGGCGAGGTAGTAGTAAACTCCATTGATACGGACGGCGTTAAGGGCGGCTTTGATCTTGAAATGCTGAAGGCTGTCTGCGACGTAGTACAGGTGCCCGTAATTGCTTCGGGCGGTGCAGGAAAGATCGACGACTTTATCGAACTTTTTAATGCGCTTCCCAAGGTCGATGCAGGCCTTGCGGCATCTATCTTCCATTTCGGAGAGGTAGATATCCGCGATCTTAAAAATGAAATGCGAAATGCAGGAATCCCTGCAAGAGTTTAAATTCTTAGCTGTCATCCTGAGCGGAGGCGGCTCGCTTGCGAGGCGCTGAAGTCGAACCCGATAGGGTGCCGAAGGCAGGATCTATTCAAAACAGCTATATAAAGAGGAAATAAAATGATAAACATTAACGAACTTAAATTTGACGAAAAGGGACTTATCCCTGCAATCGTAGTAGATGCAAAAACAAAGAAGGTGCTCACCCTTGCATATATGAGCCGTGAGAGCCTTGAAATTTCCATGGAAAAGGAGCTCACATGCTTCTGGAGCCGCTCTCGCCAGGAGCTTTGGCTCAAGGGCGATACAAGCGGCAACTATCAGCATATCGTTTCTATCACAGCCGATTGCGATAAGGATGCCCTTGTTGTAATGGTAGAGCCCGACGGTCCTGCATGCCACACAGGCACGTACTCCTGCTTTACCGCTCCCGTTTACGAGAGCGAGGAGCGCCATGAGTTTTCCTACGAGGGTCTTATGAGCCTTATCGAGGGCAGAAAGACCGATAAGAAGGAAGGCTCCTATACAACATATCTTTTTGAAAAGGGAATCGATAAGATTCTTAAGAAGGTAGGCGAGGAGTGCACCGAGGTAATCATCGCAGGAAAGGCTGACGATAAGAAGGAAACTATTTACGAGATTGCAGACCTTGCATACCACGTAATGGTTCTTATGACAGAAATGGGCATTTCCCTTGAGGACATCAGAAGCGAGCTTGCAAGCCGCCACGTAATCGACCACAAGGTAAAGCAGGAAAAGATGACAAAATAACAAAAAGCCACGCAAATGCGTGGCTTTTCTAAACGGATAGGTTGACATATTGCAATTTAGTTGTTATAATAAGATACATATTATAAGTTTGAAGGGTATATTCAAATGGATTCTAAAAAGACAAAGGTAATAGCTATTGTTGCTATAATTATAGTTGCAGTATTTATTTTGATTGCGGTAAATGGCTTTGAATTGCATATTCTTGGCGTTATTTCTCTTAATACAAAGAATTACAATACAGCAAACGATGCGTATCTTGCAGGAAGTAATAGCACTGATGAAATAAAAGACGTGGCTGTAGTAGATGTTGATGAGTATAACGGATTCTATATTGCCCATATTGGTGAGGACTGTCTGCTTGTTGCACAGATGAAAATTACGGATTCCAAATATTATTATCTGGGCGCCGAAACAATATATGATATTGCAAACAGCAGGGTAGATTCCTTTAATGAAGACGAACTTGAATCTACTATCACATCAAAACTCGATTCTAAATCAACATATGGCGGAGAGATCGAATGGGCGTTGATGAAGTCATCCGATTCAGAATTGGTTTCTGAGGATTTCAAAAAGGTTGAAATTGATGCAAAGTCAGATAATGAGGCTTTGGTGTTTGTTTATAGGATCATAGAGGACTAAATACATATGGATAACAAACGCATCATAGTAAACGTAGAAGGTGACCTGCCTATAAGATGCAGAGTTTTTATAACAATCAACGGTAAGGATTTTGTAATATTTTCAGATGAAAAGGATAACAGCTTCGAGATAGAAAATGAATCCGGCATCGTTGAAATTGCGATCAAAAAAGAAAACATATGGAATACAAGATCAAAATCGGCAATCTTTATAAACACCTTGCTTGATTTACTAATGGGTATGGTAGCGGGTACGGGATCTCAAGGTGATGCAGTAGAATCCATGCCCTTTGGAATCGATCATACCTTGAATACAACAGTTGATAATGATACAGTATTTTCATATAAGCTTTCAGACCTTTTAAGTATAGACGATGCCAATATTCCGGAATGGGTGAAGTTTGTCTCCTTCCAAGCAGGTATTGCATTTGTTCTTGTTGCCGCAGTAATGGTAATACTCGGTATTATATTTAAAGGATTTATAGGTATCGTATTGATGATTGCCGCCCTGCCTCTCGCAGGCGTTCTATCGTTTGCAGGGCGTTCTAACGTTCTGAATCTTTTAGATACGTTAAAATTCGGCTTTGCACCGAAAAGAATTGATAAGAATTGATAAGAATTGATGAAATTAAAAGACCTCCCTTTGAAGGGAGGTCTTTATTTTAATGCTTACTCTTAATAAGCCCGAAAAGCTTTGAAAGCTCCATAACAACCGTAGGAATAAGGATAAGGCCGAGGGCGATGAGATAAAGCTGCCAGGAGAGCTTTACGATGCCGAAGGCAATACCAACGGGTGTGAAGAGAAGCACGAGAACAAGAAGAAGTGAGGCAAGAACTGCCATATTAAGCTTCTTATTCGTAAAGGGTCCGATTGCGAATATAGACTTATCGGAGCGCATATTGAATGCCTGAAGCACCTGAGAAAGGGAAAGGGTCATAAACGCCATTGTCTGACCTGCGGAAAGTGAATCGATTCCTGCAGGAGTATAGGTCATACCGAGCCAGAATGCGATAAGGGTGAGAATACCGAACATAACGCCCTGGAGAACGATACGGATACCGAGACCGCCTGCAAAGATTCCTTCGTTCTTGGGCTTGGGCTTTCTTTCCATAACGTCCGCCTCAACAGGCTCCATACCGAGAGCAATTGCGGGGAGAGAGTCAGTCACGAGGTTGATCCAAAGAAGCTGCATGGAGAGAAGGGGAGTTTTCTGCCAGATAAG
Source organism: Candidatus Avispirillum sp. (assembly GCA_045650355.1). Lineage (GTDB taxonomy): Bacteria > Bacillota > Clostridia > Oscillospirales > CAG-272 > Avispirillum. The sequence continues at coordinate 4,484 of JAZRRC010000144.1, forward strand.
CATTGCAAAGAATACTGTAACGATCTCTCCGATATTAGTGCCGAGAAGGAAGCCGATAACCTTTTTGATGTTTGCATAGATTCCGCGGCCCTCACGGACAGCTTCAACGATGGTAGCAAAGTTGTCGTCGGTAAGGGTCATATCAGCGGCACCCTTTGCAACGTCAGTACCTGTAATACCCATAGCACAGCCGATGTCTGCCGCCTTCAGTGCAGGGGCATCGTTAACTCCGTCACCTGTCATGGAAACCACCTGACCTCGGCGCTGCCATGCTTTAACGATTCTGATCTTATTTTCGGGAGAAACTCGTGCATAAACGGAGATTGATTCAACCTTCTCGTCAAGCTCTCGGTCACTCATGAGATCAAGCTCTGCGCCTGTGATTGCAAGGTCGCCCTCTTCGAGAATTCCAAGCTCCTTTGCAATTGCGGATGCGGTAACAACGTGGTCGCCTGTGATCATAACAGGCTTGATTCCTGCTTTTCTGCAGGTTGCAACGGCAACCTTTGCCTCGGGGCGGGGAGGATCGATCATGCCAACAAGACCGAGGAACGTGAGATCGGATTCAAGATTCTCGCTTGTGATTTCATCGGGAAGGCTGTCAATAATCTTATAGCCGACAGCAAGAACTCGAAGTGCATCACGGCTCATGCTTTCAGTAAACTCACGAGCCTTTTCAAGGTCACCTGAGATGCATCTTGTTGCCATCATATCAAAGGCGCCCTTAACGATAACCGTAAGCTTTCCGTCAATATTATTAACGCTTGTCATAAGCTTGCGGTCGGAGTCAAAGGGAATACCTGTAATTCTGGGATAGGATTTGTTCAGCTCATCCTTTTCCATACCGTTGCGGTGAGCTGCATAAACGATAGATGTTTCAGTAGGGTCACCGATGTGCTGCTCCTTATCTTCTGTGAAAACAACAGAGCCGTCGCAGCAAAGAGTGCCCATCATAAGAAGATTCTTTACAGAATCGGAATTGTTGTCGGAAATTTCCTCGCACTCATCAGCACCGTCAAGATATGCCTTAACGAGAGTCATTCTGTTCTGTGTGAGAGTACCTGTTTTGTCAGAGCAGATAATGGATGCGCTGCCGAGAGTTTCAACGGCGGGAAGGCGGCGGATAAGAGCATTTCTCTTAACCATTCGCTGAACGCCGATGGAAAGAACGATAGTAACGATAGCGGGAAGACCCTCGGGAATTGCGGAAACCGCAAGGGAAACTGCTGTCATAAATACGTCCATTATCGCCATGGTCTTGCTCACAAGACCGACAATAAAGATAACCGCACAGGCAGCAAGTGCTACGATGCCCAGGTATTTACCAAGGTCTGCAAGCTTCTTTTGAAGAGGTGTCTGAGAGTCACCCTCGCCGTCAAGAAGATTTGCGATCTTTCCCATTTCCGTGTCCATACCCGTAGCGCATACAACAGCAGTTGCGTTGCCGTAGGTAATGGAGCAGCCTGAGAAAACCATGTTTGTGCGGTCACCGATGGGTGCGTTTGCATCAACCTCGGCTGACGCATCCTTCTCAGAGGGTACAGATTCACCGGTCAGGGCAGATTCCTCGCTTTTGAGGCTTGTTGAATCAAGAAGTCTTGCGTCTGCGGGAACAAAGTCGCCCGCCTCAAGCTTGATAATATCTCCGGGCACGAGAAGGGAAGCATCAATAACTCTTTCCTCACCGTCTCGGATAACTCGTGCATGAGGGGCGGACATATTTTTCAGCGCATCAAGAGCCTTTTCTGCTTTACCCTCCTGATAAACGCCCATAATAGCGTTAAGGATAACGATAAGGAGAATGAGCATAGGCTCAAAAAGCTCTCCCCAGTGCTGCTCAACGCAGACGATAACAAAGGAGATGATCGCCGCCGCAATGAGGATAAGGATCATAACGTCCTTGAACTGGTCAAGAAATCTTTGCATTAAGGATTTCTTTTTCTTTTCCTTCAGCTTGTTTTCTCCGTACCTTGCCTGAAGGGCGCTGACCTTATCAGCAGAAAGGCCTCGGTCAGCGTCTGTTTCAAGAGAATTAATAAGCTCAGATTTATTTGTGCTGTGAGGTATCAAATTAAATCCTCCGTAATTGAGTATAGGTATAGTATATTAAGAAACTGACCTCTCAATACGAATCGATGAAATCAGATTCTTATTAAACTCTGTGTAATGAACGCATTTGGGAGAAGTGATCCACTCCTTGATAGAGCAGAATACAGCATTTGCCCAGAACGTTCTTGTGAAGCTGGTGCAATATGTGATATTGCTGATGAAGAAGTTGCAAAGCTCACCTTTAAGGTAATTGGAGAAGGAATTCTGTCCCTCTACGGTGAGAAGCTTCTTGTAGTAGCTCTTGTTTTCGTACAGATAGCGTGTAAGCTCCTTCAAGGTTTCTGTAACGTTTGCTCGACCGGTGGTGCTTTTCAGATAAGGAAACTCCATATCGAAGGTGATGTTTGCCAGGTCGTATTTGTCTCTGAAGTGATAATAGAAGCTCTTTCTGTTTCTTGCGCACTTCTCGCAAATTTCGCCGATATTGATCTTCTGGAAGGGTGTGTCGCCCATCAGCTCTCTGAAGGCTCTGCTGAAAGCAGTTTTTGTCATAGTAGATTCAGCCATTTTTAATCCTGCACTTTCTTTTTGCCGCATGTAGCGGTGGTCATGATGTTAGTGCTGCAGAACTTTTGGCAGAAAACAAAAAAACGAAACCCATCTGTCCTGCAGATAAGTCTCGTCGATTAAGATAAAGCCAGGAATAAATCCGGTTGTTGACTTTATCACACGGGGTGCTGACTACTCCCTTACACTCTCATTATAGCATATCCTTTTCGTTTTGCAAGAGTATTTTTATAAATTCATAAAAAGTTCATAATTAAAGTTCCCCCGAACATTTTGTTCGGGGGAACAGCTCAGTTAAACTGATAATAGCTGATGGAATCAATAAGTATTTTGCCGCCTTCATCAACGAGGGTGAAGCAAAGAGTCTTTGAGCCGTCGCTGCCGATATCGTTTCTGAAGGTACCGTTGTTCTTGTGTATCTTATATGAAACGTTGTAATAGAAAACGTCTTTACCGTCAATAACGTTTTCGCCCAGTCTTTCGAGACGGATATCGTAAATCATCTGCTGAGTGAAGCTGTAATAAGCCTCGTTGGACTTATAATAATTCTCAGTGAAGAGCTTGTTATATTCATCGTACTGACCTGAGATGGCAAGATCAAAATACTTGAAAAAGAACTGCATGTCAAGGTCAAGCTCCTCGAGGGGATACTCGTTAAGAGAGAAGGTCTCAGCACCCTCGGTGTAATAAATATTTCTGTCAAGATCGAGATACTCACGCTCAGTCATAATATCAAGATCGTAGTCAATGGGATAATATATATAGCTCTGAGTGCTGCCGTACATTCCGATGATCTCGTCCTGCTTGTCCTGGCTGTACATGGGGTTTACGTTCTTTTCGGGAATTCCGTAAAGTAAAAACCAGCTGAGAGCGCCTACAACGATCAGTGAGGCAAAGGTTATGATGATCGCAAGCTTCTTCTTTTTTGATGTAGGCTTCTTTTCTGCAACCGCAGTATCAAGCTCGGGAGTTTCGTCTATAACGTTTTTCTTTTTTTCCATAATTAAAGCTCCAAAAATCTCTTGAGGTTCTTAAGGCTCTGGGGAAGTGCCCAGTAAATATCCTCGCCGCCCTCAAATTCGATAGTCATATATCCGTCGTAGCCTGAATCTCTGAGGATTCTGATGCTCTGAGGTGCCTTTGCACTTCCGAATCCGATAAGGCATCCGCGCAGATAGTCTTTGCTTCTTGTTCTGAACCAGCCCTCACCGGGGTCAATATCCATTCCGCTCTTTAAATAGAAATCCTTGCAGTGAACGTGGAATGCGTAGGGTGCCATGATCGCAACACT
>JAZRRC010000145.1:0-3331 GCA_045650355.1 Candidatus Avispirillum sp.
AGAGTGATGTTTCCCTTCGGGAAGTGATGTGTTCACGAAGGGGAAGGTGCGTTTTTGCTTTGGCAAAAACGGATTTTTATTGTATTGGTGTGGTGGGAATTTCGCAATTTTTATATAATATAGGTAGAAATCCCTTCGCACTCCTTGAAATAATGAAGAATTTGATGTATAATACTCTATTATAGTAAATTACCCATCGAAAGGATGTTTATATATTATGGAATATTATTTTTCTGATAAATTGGCGGCTTTGAAGCCTTCTGCAATAAGAGAGATTTTTAAGAGCCTCGGTGACCCCGAGATGATAAGCCTTGCTGCGGGAAATCCTTCCCCTCTTTCCTTCCCCGTTGAGGACCTTGCGAGAATTTCTGCCGATATTTTTGCAAACAACGCAACAGCGGCTCTTCAGTACGGCACAACAGAGGGCTACGCTCCTCTTGTGAAGGAAGTAGAAAAGAGAATGAAGGAGAAGTTCGATATCGGCAGAGATGGCGATATGACTCTCATCACCTCAGGCGGTCAGCAGGGAATCGAGCTTGCCTGCAAGGCGCTCTGTAACGAAGGTGACGTTGTTCTTTGCGAGGACCCCACCTTTATCGGTGCTCTCAATGCATTCCGCTCCTGCGGTGCAAAAACTGTAGGTCTTCCCGTTGGCGACGACGGAATCGATGCAGATGAGCTTGACCGTGCTCTCACAGACATTAAAAACGTTAAGATCATTTATCTTATCCCCACATTCCAGAATCCCGGCGGATTCACAACAAGCCTTGAAAAGAGAAAGGCTATCTACAGTGTTTGTGTAAAGCACGGCGTTATGATCATCGAAGATAACCCCTACGGCGAGCTTAGATTCGCAGGCGAGGATATCCCCACTCTTAAGAGTATGGATACAGAGGGCATCGTTCTCTATTCCTCCTCCTTCTCAAAGATCCTCTCCGCAGGTATGCGTGTGGGCTATATGTGCGGCCCCGAGCCTGTTATTCAGAAGATGGTTGTTGCAAAGCAGAGCGAGGACGTTCATACAAATATCTTCTTCCAGATGCTCACCTACCGCTTCATGACAGAGTGCGATCTTGACGGACATATCGCAGGCATCAGAAAGCTTTACCGCGATAAGTGCAACCTTATGCTGGAAACCCTTGACAGAGTTATGCCCGAGTGCGTAACCTACACCCGTCCCGAGGGCGGTCTCTTCCTCTGGCTCACACTTCCCGAGAAGATCAGTATGCCCGATTTTGTAAAGAAGGCACTTGAATATAAGGTAGCAGTAGTTCCCGGAAGCACCTTCCTTTGCGATACCGAGGCTACAATCAACGCAGTGCGTCTTAACTATTCAACACCCTCTGATGAGGATATCGTCCGCGGCTGCACACTTCTCGGCGCGGCAGTTAAAGAAATGCTTGGAGAGGAGAACTGAAAATGAATATCTGGCACGACATTTCAGCAGAGAGAATTACCCCCGACAGCTTTGTTGTTTCCATTGAAATTTCAAGAGGAAGCAAGAACAAGTATGAGCTTGATAAGGAAACAGGCATGCTCAGACTTGACCGTATTCTCTATACGTCCACCCATTATCCTGCAAACTACGGCTTTATCCCCCGCACATATGCAGACGATTTTGACCCTCTGGACGTTCTCGTTATCTGCTCTGAGGAGATCATCCCCATGACTCTTGTAGAGTGCTACCCCATCGGCGTCATCAAGATGCTTGATGACGGACATTACGATGAAAAGATCATCGCGATCCCCTTCTCAGCACCCAACTATAATAATTATAAGTCTGTATATGACCTTCCCAAGCATAAGTTTGATGAGATGATGCACTTCTTCTCCGTATACAAGCAGCTTGAGGATAAGGATACAGTAGTAAACGAGCTTGCAGGCCCCGAGGAGGCAAGACGCATTATTGCGGATGCCATCCACCATTATAATGAGGTTTACGGCTCCAGACCCCGCGAAAATTAAGCTCCCCGACGAAAGGAGAAGACATAAAGTGTTTATAGATAAGATTAAAATATACGTAAAAGCAGGTGCCGGCGGTAACGGAGCTGTGTCCTTCAGACGTGAGAAGTACGTAGCTCAGGGCGGTCCCGACGGCGGTGACGGCGGTAACGGCGGTAATATTATTTTCAAGATCGATGAAGGCTCCAATACTCTTCTTGCCTTCAGATATAAGAGAAAGTTTATCGCAGAGCCCGGCGGCAACGGCGAGGGCGCAAAGCGTCACGGTAAGAACGGAGCGGACGTTATTATCCCCGTTCCCCGCGGAACTATCATCCGCAATGCAGAAAGCGGCAAGATCATCAAGGATATGTCCGATGATGAGACCTTCACAGTTTGTAAGGGCGGCCGTGGCGGCTGGGGTAACAAGCATTTTGCAACACCCACCCGTCAGATCCCCCGATTTGCTAAAAACGGTCTTCCCGGCGAGGAAAAGGAGCTTGTTCTCGAGCTTAAGATGATCGCAGACGTAGGTCTTGTAGGTCTTCCCTCTGCGGGCAAGAGCTCTCTTCTTGCGGCAGTGAGCGCTGCCCGTCCCAAGGTTGCGGAGTATCACTTCACAACTCTTGAGCCTTCTCTCGGCGTAGTTAATACAGGCGAGGACCGTGGATTCGTTATGGCGGATATCCCCGGACTTATCGAGGGTGCTGCTGAGGGCGCAGGTCTCGGCCACGACTTCCTCAGACATATCGAGCGCTGCAGACTTCTCTTGCAGGTTGTTGATATTTCCGGTATCGAGGGCAGAACAGCAACTGAGGACTTTGATACTATCGCTCAGGAGCTTGAGGAGTTCTCCGAGGAGCTTGCGGGACGCCCCAGAATCATTGCGGCTAATAAGTGCGATATGGTTCTCGAGGATGATGAAAACCTTGCATCCCTCAGAGTTCTTGCAGATGCGCTTGGATATAAGGTGTTCCCCATCTCCACAGTAACAAGAGAGGGAATCCCCGAGCTTCTCCGTGAGATCGAAAATCAGCTCAGAGATCTTCCTCCCATCATAGTATATGAGAGTGAGATCACAGAGGAGGATGCAGAGACCTATGAGGATGCGCTTCCCGAGGATACAGAGATCAGAAGAGCGCCCGGCGGTGCATACGTTTGCACAGGTATGTGGCTTGAAAAGCTTTGCGGACGAATCAACTTCAGCGACCGTGAGTCTCTTATGTACTTCCAGAAGTCCCTTAACGATAACGGCATCATCGATAAGCTCAGAGCGGCAGGCTGTACCGAGGGCGATACAGTTAAGATGTTCGACATCGAGTTTGATTTTGTAGATTAATAGGGTAACGCAGGGGGGCTTTTTTGTAAAAAAGTCCCCCTGCACCCCACA
>JAZRRC010000146.1:0-8001 GCA_045650355.1 Candidatus Avispirillum sp.
GCCGCTCTTTGCTATATTGCCGATACACAGAAATCCGATATTTCCTATATTACCAATATAGATATTTACGAAAATTCTCAGTTCCTTGAGATGGATATGAGCACCCGCCGAAACCTTGAGCTGACAGAAACCATGCTCACAAAGGACAAAAAGGGCTCCCTTCTCTGGGTTCTTGATAAAACGAGCACCGCTATGGGTGCCCGCCTCCTTCGCTCCCTTATCGAGCATCCCCTGACAAGCGTCAAGGAAATCGTCAGCCGTCAGAGAAGCGTTGCCGAGCTTTACGATAACTTTATGCTCCGAGAGGAGATTCGAGAGACTCTTTCTTCAGTTCTTGACCTTGAAAGACTTATGACGAAGATCACCTACGGCACAGCATCAGCCCGTGAGCTTCGCGCAGTCTGCCAGACAGTTAAGGTGCTTCCCTCTATCAAGGCAATGCTTGAGAGCGCCCAGTCTGCAGAGCTTTCCTCTATCTGGGAAAATATTGACGAGCTTTCCGATATTCATGCAATAATCGAGGCTGCCATAGTTGATACTCCCCCCTTCCAGGTTAGGGAGGGCGGTATGATCCGCGACGGATACAACGCAACCGTTGACGAGCTTCGCAGCATTATGAACAATGCGGAGGACTATATCAAGTCTATCGAGGAGCGAGAAAAGGAAGCTACGGGAATCAAAACGCTGAAGATCAAGAACAACAAGGTATTCGGCTACTATATCGAGGTTTCCAAGTCCTTTATGGATCAGGTTCCCCAAAGCTACATAAGAAAGCAGACCCTTGCAAACGGCGAGAGATATATCACCGAGGAGCTCAAGGAGCTTGAGGGTACTATCTTCGGAGCATCCGACAAGGTGAAGAATCTTGAATACGAGATCTTCTCCGAGATCCGCGACCACGTTGCCGAAAACGCGCTGAGAATCAGACAGAGCGCACAGGCTCTTGCGGAGCTTGACGTTTTCGTCAGCCTTGCGGAGGTTGCCGCAAAGGGCGGCTACGTTTGCCCCGAGGTTGATAACAGCGATCTTATAGTTATCCGTGACGGCCGTCACCCCGTTGTTGAAAAGTTCGTGAAGGACGCATATTTCGTTCCCAACGATACCGATCTCGACACCAGAGATAACAGAATGATGCTTATTACCGGCCCTAACATGGCAGGTAAATCCACGTATATGCGCCAGACAGCCCTTATCGTGCTCATGGCACAGATCGGCTCCTTCGTTCCCGCCGCTGATGCGAGAATCGGCGTTGTGGACAAGCTTTTCACCCGTGTGGGCGCATCTGACGACCTTGCATCCGGTCAGTCAACCTTTATGCTTGAAATGCAGGAGGTTGCCTATATTCTCAAAAACGCAACAAACCGCTCCTTCATCATCTACGATGAGATCGGCCGCGGAACAAGCACCTTCGACGGTATGTCCATCGCCCGTGCTGTTCTTGAATATACCGCAAGCAAAAAGCTGAGCGCAAAAACAATGTTTGCAACACACTACCACGAGCTTACAGACCTTGAGGGCGAGATCGATGGCGTTGTAAACTATAACGTTGCCGTTAAAAAGCGAGGCGATGACCTGACCTTCCTTCGTAAGATCGTCCGCGGTCCCGTTGACGAAAGCTACGGTATCGAGGTTGCAAAGCTTGCAGGAATCCCCAAGGAGATCGTCAAGCGTGCAAAGGAGATCCTCAAGGGTCTTGAGGACAGCGGCGAAGCCCTGACAAGACCTAAAAAGGAAGAGGCTCCGAAAAATGAGCCCGATCTCTTTGAAACAATGGCTATCAGCCTTACTGATATGACCCGCGACTCCGTTTGCGATGAAATCAGAAAGACAGACATAAACACCCTCACCCCCATCGAAGCAATGAACCTCATCTTCCGCTGGAAGAAGGATCTGGAGTGAGGACGGATAATGCAAAGGACTTTTTTGTAAAAAAGTCCTCTGCACTCCCAAAAAACTTCAAAAAGGATACTATATTGGGTTTAGTCTATCAAATATAGCTATCCTTACGGCTGCACGAAAACGCAGTCTACCCTAAAACCCATAATTAAAGTTTTTTGGGCGACTTTTTTACAAAAAAGTCGCAAAATACCAAAAAGAAAGGAGTCGCCGTGGGAAGAATTAACGTTCTCGGCTTTGACGTTGCTAACCTCATTGCCGCAGGAGAAGTTGTTGACAGACCTGCCTCAGTCGTTAAAGAGCTTTGTGAAAACTCTATCGATGCGGGAGCAAAGAATATTACCGTCGAGATCCGTCACGGCGGCACCACGTTTATCCGTGTTTCCGACAACGGATGCGGAATTGAGCCTGATGATATCCCCTTAACCGTGCTCAGACACGCAACGAGCAAGATTGCAACAGCAGAGGACCTTGCCGCCATCGGCACTCTCGGCTTCCGAGGAGAGGCACTTGCGGCTATTGCATCCGTCTGCAAGCTGCGTATTCTTTCGAGAGCTACGGGGCACCCTATGGGCACTCTTATGGAGTGCGAGGGTGGCGAGATAGTTGACATGACGGAAACAGGAGCCGCATACGGCACCACCGTTGTGGTTTCCGAGCTTTTCTATAACGTCCCCGCAAGGCGCAAATTCCTTAAAAAGGATGCCTCCGAGGGCGCTGCTGTTTCTGCGGTTATGGAAAAGATCGCCGTTTCAAGCCCCGACGTTGCCATTAAATACGTAATTGACGGTGAGATTCGCTTTATCACAAAGGGCAGCGGTCAGCTTATCGACGCCATATATGCCGTTTTCGGCAAGGAAGTCGCAAAGCGAATGAGCCCCGTTGACAGAACGGATCCAAACGGAATACGTGTTACGGGATATATCGGCGAGCCCGATCTCGTTCGCTCAAACAAAAACTCGGAAAACTTTTTCATTAACTCACGATTCGTGAAGAGCCGCACTGCAATGGCGGCAATCGAGCAGGCATATTCGACCCGAATCCCTCACGGAAAGTTCCCTGTTTGCGTTCTTAATATTCAGCTTAACCCTGCGGTGGTTGACGTTAACGTTCACCCATCAAAGCTTGAGGTTAAATTTGCAAACGAGAGAGTGATCTTTGAGGCGGTATACTATGCCGTTTTGAACACACTTGAAAATTCTGTTTCCCGCCCGGAAATGCGCCTCGGAAAGACGGACGTTCCCTTTGTTGGCGGCGAAAGCATTGTAAAAAAAGAAAAAGCTCCTGCACCTGCACCCGAGTCTTATAAGAAAAAAACAGGCATCAGCATTAAGGACGCCTTCGTTCCCGTTGAGCGCTCAAGGGAAGAAAATCCCGACCGAGCTCAGATTAAGATCGAGGTCCCCAAGGCAGAGCCAAAGCCCGAGCCCAAAGCCCAGGCATTCCCCACGTTTCCCCGTGAAATACCAAAAGAGGAGCCTGAAAAGCGAGAGGAAAAGAAGTATATCCATATTCCCCCGGCAGCTCCTGCACCCACAGTGCCCAAGGCACAGCCCTTGCCCGAGGTAAAGCCTGTCCCCGTTATCAAAAAAGAGACTGAGGACGTGCCTGATTTCAAAATCCTCGGTGAGGCTTACAACTGCTACGTTATCGTGCAGCTTGAGGACAGACTCCTCATGATAGACAAGCACGCCGCCCACGAGAGAATTCTCTTTGACGAGCTTTGCGAAAAAATGGAGTCGGGAGATAAATCAAGCCAAATACTTATGTATCCCTTGAAGGTATCAGTTCGCGAGGACGAGGCTATCGCCCTTGAGGAATATTCCGACAAGATCAGGGCCATGGGATTTGCCTACACCTACGATAAGGGACGTGGCGAGCTTTCCATAACGGAGGTTCCGAATCTTCTCAACCGAGAGGCAGCCGCTGATATGATAGGCGAGCTTGCAACAGTTCTTGCAGACTCCACAGGCAGCGTTGAAGCAACAGGGGCAAAGTTCTTTGAGGCCAAGCTTTATCAGGCATCCTGCAAGGCTGCAATCAAGGGCGGAAGAGTTTACGGTATGGACCACATCGAGTGGATATGCCGTCGCCTATTAAAAAAGCCCGGCGAGGACGGCGCCGTTATCAAGACCTGCCCCCACGGCAGACCCGTTGCATTTGAAATTAAAAAATCATCCATCGAGCGTCAGTTCGAGCGATTAGTATAAAGAGGTAACTTATGTTCACATTAATGGTTAAAGACGGCAGAGCCCGCCGAGGCAAGCTTATCACACCTCACGGTGTTATCGAAACCCCCGTATTTATGAACGTTGCGACCTGCGCTGCTATCAAGGGCGGTCTTGATGCATGGGACCTTGAAGAGGTAGGCTGCCAGGTTATGCTTTCCAACACATACCATCTCCACCTCCGTCCCGGTGACAGACTTGTTCACGATATGGGCGGTCTCCAGGGCTTTACAGGCTGGAAAAAGCCTATCCTTACAGACTCCGGCGGATTCCAGGTGTTCTCCCTTTCCTCTCTCCGCAAGATCAAGGAGGAGGGTGTATACTTCGCTTCCCACATCGACGGAAAGCGCATCTTCATGGGTCCCGAGGAAAGCATGCAGATCCAGTCAAATCTCGGCTCCACAATTGCTATGGCGTTTGACGAGTGTATCGAGAACCCTGCAGAATACAAGTATACAAAGAAGTCCTGCGACAGAACCTTCCGCTGGCTTGAGCGCTGCAAGAAGGAAATGGACAGACACAATTCCCTTCCCGATACAGTTAACCCCCAGCAGATGCTTTTCGGTATCAACCAGGGAAGCGTTTACGAGGATCTCCGTATCGAGCATATGCAGAAGATCGCAGAGCTTGACCTTGACGGTTACGCAATCGGCGGCCTTGCAGTAGGCGAGGAAGCAAGCGAAATGTACCGCATCATCGATGCTGTTGAGCCTTATATGCCTGAAAACAAGCCCAGATACCTTATGGGCGTTGGTACTCCTCAGAATATTCACGAGGCAGTTCACATGGGCGTTGACTTCTTCGACTGCGTAATGCCCTCCCGTAATGCCCGCCACGGTAACGTGTTCACATGGCACGGTAAGGTGAACATTATGAACGAGAAGTACGCGAAGGACCCCCGTCCCATCGACGAAAACTGCGGATGCCCCGCATGCCGTCACCACAGCCGCTCCTATATCCGCCACCTCATCAAGGCGAAGGAGGCAGTTGGTATGCGTCTTGCAGTTCAGCATAACCTCTACTTCTACAATGAGCTTATGAGAAAGATTCGCGAGGCTCTCGACGGCGGCTACTTCGAGGCATTCTACCAGAAGTACCACAACGCTCTCGCTGAGCGCAGCCAGGACTAAGATTTTTTTCGTACTTTCCTTGTAAGGAAAGTACCAAAGGAACTTCATAAAAGATAATAAAAAAAGAGCAATGCGAAACTCAGAATTGTGCTTCGCATTGCTTTTTAAGTAGCGAAGAATCCCCCAAAATGCAGTTCTACCGTTATTCGACCGATAAAATCAAGATTTTTGTTGACGAAAAGTCTCACTTGCTATATAATCGGTAGCGAAGTGGAGGTATTTTATGAATAACTATGAATTCGGAAATTATTTATACGAGCTGAGAACAAAAAAGAACTTAACACAAAACGAACTTGCAAAAATATTAGGCGTTACAAATAAAGCTGTTTCTAAGTGGGAAACAGGAGCAGCATATCCTCAAACCAAGCTAATATACCCTTTGGCAAAAGCTCTTGGTGTGACTGTTGAAGATTTATATGTGGCAATGAGTGATAATGAAAAGAATAAAGGAGGCATTCGCAAAGCACTCGACTCTCTTTTTAAGAACAAAAAACTTGCGCTTATTACTCCTATTATTTCAGCAATAGTGATTTACATACTGTTTGTTTTGTTCTACCAAGGTGCTGACAAATCAACACTTCTGATCCTTACTCCCATTGTTTCTGCAATAGCTTACGCAGGAATATATCTTGTATTCTTTATACAGTTAAAAAATCCCATGTGTCCCTCTCGATTTTTGGATGTTTTTGAGTTACTTGCGTTAATTGTATTCGGTCTGGGGTCTGTGACTAATTTAATATCATTCATAACAAATATGAATGAAAACTTCTCTGTTATTATATGTATCGGTATGATAGTATGGAGCGTTGTATCACTAATTCATAATAAAAGAAAAGATTGAAAAAAGGCTGTTGCTATTACAAGCAACAACCTTTTAAAATTCGGTTATAATCTTAAACGAGCCGGCAGAATTTAACATTTCTGCTCACGGTCCTCTGCAGACGCAACGATTCGCTGTGAATATTGTTTCGGTTTGCATGCTGATGGGCGGGAGGATCAAGCCCCTCCCCTACGATTATACCTTTTAAGCTCTCCGAAAAAACCGAATTTGAATTATCGATTTGCAATTGCCTGATTTATTTATGTTTTTACCTTATTGAACAAATTTCGATACTATGGTATAATAGGTTGAAATTGAAATCGAGGTGATATTGTGTTTAAAAAAATGAATGCTCCTGCGGATATGACTGTGGGTGCGCCTTGGAAAAGTATTTTAAGATTCACAATTCCCATGCTTATAGGAAATATTGCTCAGCAGCTTTACAGCACTGTTGACAGTATCGTTGTAGGCAAATATGAGGGTGACAATGCTCTTGCGGCGGTTGGCAGCGCAACGCCTATCTTAAACCTTCTTCTCGTTCTTTTTATCGGTATTTCCGCAGGTACGGGAGTTATGGTTGCGCAGTATTTCGGCGCTAAAAACAGAAAAGCACTTTCTCATACCATTGGTAACAGTATTACGGTTGCCGCACTTTCATGTCTTATCCTTATTGTAGTTGCCGCTCCTCTCATCAATCCCCTTCTCACTCTGCTCAACACTCCCGAGTCTATCCACGATGCCTGCGCAGGATATCTTATGATATCCCTTATCGGTATGGTAGGTATGGCTTACTATAACATTCTGTCAGGTGTGCTTCGCGGAATGGGCGACTCAGTTTCCCCTCTCATCTTCCTCCTTATTGCAACTGTTATCAACATCTTCCTCGACATTCTTTTCGTTGCTGAGGAATGCGGAATTCAGATGGGCGTTCCCGGTGTTGCTCTTGCAACGGTTATTGCTCAGTGCATTTCCTCCGCTCTTTGTATGATCAAGCTTTCAAAGATGAAGAGCCATTTCGACTTCGGAAGAGAGTATCTGAAGCCCAAAAAGCACTACGTTAAGACAATTATCAAGCTCGGTCTCCCCTCCGGTCTTACTCAGGCTATCTTCTCCTCTGCCATGATCATCGTTCAGTCTCTCACAAACAGCTTTGGCGAGATGTTTATTGCGGCAAACGTTGTTATCATGCGAGTTGACGGCTTTGCTATGATGCCTAACTTCTCCTTCGGTATGGCCCTCACCACCTTTGCGGGTCAGAACGTTGGCGCAGGACTTTACGACAGAGTTAAGAAGGGCGCAAAGCAGGGCACCTTTATGGCAGTTTTGTGCTCCGCTCTCATTACAGGAACAATTCTCCTCTTCGGAAAGCACCTTATGGGTCTTTTCACAGACACAAAGGAGCTTGTTGATCTCAGCAACAGCCTTATGAAGATACTTGCTGTTGGATATATCGCCTTTGCCGTAACACAGAGCCTTTCCGGTGTTATGAGAGGCGCAGGAGATACTCTCACTCCTATGTGGATATCTCTTATCACAACAGTTCTTATCCGAGTTCCCGTTGCATACGGAATCTCCTACCTCACAAGAACCCCCGAGCTTCCCTTCGGAATACAGGAATGCATCCAGATTTCCCTTGTTTCCTCATGGGTCATCGGTGCGATACTTACCTTCATTTTCTATAATATAGGAAAGTGGAAGGAAAAAGCAATAAAGCAGTAAAAAAAAGCTGTCGCACAACCGTGCGACAGCTTTTTTGCAAAGCGAACGATAAATCGGAGTTTGAAGGGGAATACGAAAGGCTCAGAAACACTGCCTCCCCTTCTCAGCTCGCTGTGAAGGGGAGGGGGACCACGAAGTGGTGGAAGGGTTGCACATCAGCACGCGAACCTAACTTTATTGTTTTGTGCACTGTTAAATGATAGTATAA
>JAZRRC010000147.1:0-3440 GCA_045650355.1 Candidatus Avispirillum sp.
TCCTAAGGGATGGTTCGACTCCGCAAACAACTCACCGGGTTGTGTGCTACGCTCAGGATGTCGTATCAAGGCTCGTTCACATTTAAATTCTGTTTTGTTTTTTGTGCAGACAGGCGGGGGGAGCAAGCCCCTCCCCTACGAGAAATTCGGGTTTATGGGGGTGCCCCCCTTGCCTAAAGGGGGGTGGGAACCGAAGGTTGGCGGGGGGATTCCTACTCAAAGGTTAATAGTTCCAATGATTTGCAGTGATTTTACGGTATGAATCCCTCCACCGTGCCTTCGCACGGTCCCACTCCCTTTAGGCAAGGGAGACATATATATATCCGACAAACCCGAATAAAAAATTCTTCAGACCTATTGACAAATCGGTCTATATGGTGTAGAATAAAGATGGTCTACAAGATGTAGAACAAAGGAGGCGCGATATGAAGGATATACAGATGGGGGCAGTTGAGTCCCGTTTTGCAGAAATTATCTGGGAGAATGAGCCCGTTTCAACAACAGAACTGGTAAAAGCAAGCGAATCAGCGCTGCAATGGAAAAAAACAACTACTTATACAGTTCTTAAACGCCTTTGTGAAAAGGGTATTTTCAAAAACGAGGGCGGCACTGTAACAAGCCTTATTTCAAGGGAGGAATTTTATTCCTTGAGAAGCGAAAGGTTTGTTGAGGAAGAGTTTCATGGATCCCTTCCTGCTTTCCTTGCCGCATTTACGAAAAGAAAGTCCCTTTCAGCCGATGAGATCGAAGCCCTTCGCCGCATGGTGGAGGAGTATGAGGGTGAGTGAAAATGAGTGAGATATTCATAAAGCTATTAAATATGAGCATTTCCGCAGGATGGCTTGTCATATGCGTGGTAGCGCTCAGACTTATTTTGAAAAAAGCCCCGAGATGGATAGCTTGTATCCTTTGGGCAATGGTTGCGGTGAGACTATTGTGTCCTTTCAGCCTTGAGAGCGTAGTAAGCCTTGTTCCAAGTGCAGAAACGATACCCGAGGAAATAATATATTCGGAAAGCCCCGAGATAGAATCGGGCATTCCCATCATAAATTCAACGGTAAACCCCATAATTTCCGATAGCCTTGCACCTGCACCAAAGGCTGAGGTAAATCCCATGGAGATGATCACAGGTATTGCATCTGCCTTATGGATCGTGGGAGTGGCGGCTATGGCGATCTATGCTGTGGTGAGCTATATAAGAATAAGGAAAAGAGTGAGCGAGGCGGTACGGGATGGGGACGGCGTATGGATATGCGACCGTATCGATACTCCCTTTATCCTCGGACTTTTTTCTCCCCGTATTATTTTGCCCTCAAGCCTTTCGGGCGAGGACCGGGAATACGTTGTTTCCCACGAAAAGGCCCATCTTTCGAGAATGGATCATCTTTGGAAGCCTCTCGGCTATGCTATTTTGACGGTTTATTGGTTCAATCCCCTTATATGGATAGGGTATATTCTTCTTTGCCGCGATATTGAAGCAGCTTGTGACGAAAAGGTTATAAAACAGCTTGGCGAGGGTGCAAAAAAGCCATATGCCGAGGCACTTATCAATTGTTCTGTGCCGAAGAGAATGATATCAGCCTGCCCCCTTGCCTTTGGAGAAACAGGAGTGAAAGGAAGGGTGAGAAACGTGTTGAATTATAAGAAGCCTGCATTCTGGATAATCATTGTTGCCGTTATTGCCTGTATAGCAACGGGAATATTCTTCCTCACAGACCCGAAGGATGATAAGCCCGAAAAGAACCCGGACAAAGACGGTAACACAGTTGTTGATACTACCGATGATGAAACAACATTTGATGAGACAAAGGAAGAAACAATTGAGGATAAGTACAATAAAGCCAAAGCCGCTCTGACAACGCTTGATGAAACTAAGAAACAGGAAATTTTGGATTCATACAGTTACGATCGTATTTCCTGGTATGATATAGATTCAAATAATGCCAGCACAGGCGACGGAATGCGATGCTACGGTGTGTTTGAAAACTGTATTGTTCTGTTTATGTCCACAGTGCTTGATGTTATAGAGACAAAAAAGATAGCCGGTTCTGAATTTACTCATACGTCTTCTTTTGCACTTTATGCTTATCATGATAATTGCTTGTATAGTCTTGAAGAAGCATATGATAAAGGACTGATCAGTAGTGACGACGTCAAAACAGCGGCTGAACGTCACAGAATAGTAGAAGACTACTCAAGATCCTTAAGAACAGTTGATAATACGACTGAGAATGAAACCACGAAAATTCCCGAGGAAACCACGGGACTTCCCGAGGAAACTACAGGAATACCTGAGGAAACAACGGGTAAGCCTATTGAAACAAAGCCCCCGTCCGTTCCTGCTGATACTACGGGAAAGGAGAATAAGCCTGTAGTAAAGGATCAGGATACAACAGTATCAGAACCAATCGCAGAGCTTAAGGCACCGACGGATCAGCTATTGGGTCGAATCGAAAGCGATTATTATGCTTACAATAAAAAGTCTAATTACAATGCTGATTTTTATAATGTTGAAAGATACTACGGTGAATATAATGGCAGTGTTGCTATAATGTTCAGAGTTCCCATAGCAGGGATGGTTGTCAGAAGAGACGTAAAAGTAGCTGAAAGTGTTTTTCGATATAGTACGCCTATAGATATTATAATATGGAAAAACGGTAAATTCTTTTCATTGGAAGAAGCATATAACCAGGGAGTTCTGACTAAAAAAGAGATTGCTTCGATAGCAGAGATTCATAAAGAAAGCAAATATATTAACTTTAACAGATATAACGTACCCGAAGAAGATTCCGACAAGAACAAATGGAATCCCGAACCTCCCACAGAAGGATTGCTTGTACAGATTGCAAAAGACTTTTGTGAATATCACGTAGAAAAATATAATTTTGATCCGGAAATCCACGGCGGATTTTATGTTGCCAAATATTACGGTACGTATAACAATACAGTACCTGTGATTTTAGAAGGAACTGGAATAAGCTATGCTACTGTAATAACAACGGAAACAGTAGCCGGTTATACTTTCACATACCCCTGTAGTAATACAATGTGGGTTTGGAATAACGGTTCTTTTTACAGCTTGCAAGAAGCTTATGATAAAGGACTTCTTACAAAGGAAGATATTGCCGAAATATTTGCAGTTAAACCCATAGAGTATGACGTTATGGAATACGGATATCCGAATTAATTTTTATATGACAAAATGGAAGGAAAAGACAGGGGACGGTTCTGTGTCCATGGCGGCACAGAACCGTCCCTATCTTTCGTGTCTTTCGTGGGATATACAAAAAATGTTTTTATAAATTCGGGTTTATGGGGGAGATTGAATTGAGCGACACACGATTCACGCGTCATCCTGAGCGGAGCAAATATCATAGTATGATATTTGCGAAGTCGAACCCGACCACAGGGAGGGCGCCCCTGTGGGGCGGGATCTACGA
>JAZRRC010000148.1:0-28877 GCA_045650355.1 Candidatus Avispirillum sp.
TACATATAAAAGAAGGCGAAAAAGAGGTTTTTGCCCGCTATGTACCTGCTGATGGTACAGCTGACAGAGTCAGCACCGAGATGCTTTTAAAGCTTTGTGCAGGCGGTGCCATGCTCAAGGCGGGAAGCGAATTTTGCGCAACAACTCCTCCTTGGGGAATGATAACAGGTGTTCGTCCTGCTAAAATGTGCCTTGATTTGTTTGATAAGGGAAAGGACTCTCAAGAGGTGTTCAGACATCTGACAGAGGATTTTCTTTGCTCTCCCGAAAAGGCAAGACTTGCAGTTACAACGGCAGAGCGAGAGCATCCCTTTGTTTCACCTTTGCGCAGAAGAGAGTGCAGTGTATATATTGCAATTCCTTTTTGCCCCACAAGATGCTCCTATTGCTCCTTCGTTTCCTTTTCCTCCCCGAAGCTTCTCGGTATGATTCCCGATTACCTTGTAAGGCTTTGCGAGGATATAAGAAATACCTTTAAAATTATAAAAAATCTCAGAATCAGAGTTGCTACCGTTTATATCGGTGGCGGTACTCCCACAACCCTTGATGCTCTTCAGCTTGAGGTCCTTCTTTCCTGTATCAGCGAGGAAACGGATATACCCTCTCTTGATGAGTTTACAGTGGAGGCGGGCAGACCTGATACCATAACTGCAGAGAAAATGGCAGTTCTTGCAAAATACGGTGTAACGAGAGTCAGCGTTAATGCCCAGACTATGAACGATTCCATCCTTTCTGCTATTGGCAGAAAGCATACATCTGCAGATTTTCTCCGTGCTTATGAAAGCGCAAGGAGCAGCGGCATCAAGGATATTAACGTAGACCTTATAGCAGGACTTCCCGATGAGCACTATGAGAGCTTTTCCGATTCCGTCAATAAGATAATCGGTCTTGAGCCTACAAATATCACAGTTCATACCTTTTACGTAAAGAGGGCGGCGGATATCAAGAAATCTCTTGAGGTTTACCGTGCACAGGACGAAAATACAACAAGAGCCGTTGATATTGCTCAGGCATCACTCCTTAGTGCAGGATATTCTCCTTATTATCTTTATAAGCAGAAAAATACTGCGGCAAATCTTGAAAATGCAGGTTTTTGTATGAATGGACATGAGTGTCTCTATAATATATTTATGATGGAAGAGATACACACAGTCTTTGGTGCGGGAGCATCAGCTATGACAAAGCTTGTTTCCCCCAATCCCCTGGATATGAAAATTCAAAGAATCTGCGAAACAAAATATCCCTATGAATATCTCGACCTGGAAAAGGGAAGCGCCGAAAAGAGGTTCACGGCTCTTATGGAGGCTTCCGAAGCCTTTTACCGTGAGCATTTTTGAGTATGATCATAGATATTAACAGATTTGAAAATCAGAACAGCGCAAAGTCATTCGTTGATGAGTGCGAAAATAATTTCAGAATAACAGTTGAATCAGCGGCAAAGCTTATTGCCGCTGATAACAGTTGCAGGGCAGTTACCCTTGCAGGTCCTACCTGCTCGGGAAAAACCACTGCTGCATCTCTCCTTATCAAGGCTCTTGCAGACCTCGGGATGAACGGAAAGATCATTTCAATCGATGATTTCTATTATCCCCACAGCGTTATGGAAAGCATGGGTATCACTGATTTTGAGGGTGTCTCTGCAATTGATACGGAGCTTTTTAAAAGGACGGCAGCATCCCTTGCGTCTCTTGAAGCAACAGTCCTTCCGTATTATGATTTTAAAAAGAGAGATCGCGGATATCATTTGCCCTATATTCCTTCGGAAAATGATATATTCATTTTTGAGGGTATACAGGCAATTTATCCCGAGATTCTTTCGTGCCTTGCGTCCTTCAAGACCTTAAGCCTTTTTATCTGCGTGGCTGACAGGATTGAAATCGACGGCGTTAGCTTTGATCCCAATGAGATCAGGCTTATGCGACGTGTTGTCCGTGATTTTTATCACAGAAGCTCGTCTGTTGAAAATACGATGATCCTTTGGGATAACGTGCGCAAAAATGAGGAAGTCAATATTTTCCCTTACGTCGGAAAGGAAGATTTCAATATTAATTCTCTTATTCCTTATGAGATTTTTCTTGTTGGAAATGAGTTTTTGAATCTTTCCGAAAATTATCCCGCAGACGGAAAAGACTCAGGTATTGTGTACGACCTTCGTATGAGACTTAAAAAAATAATGAACGAATACTTTACCCACAGCCTTGTCCCTGAAAATTCTCTTCTTAAGGAGTTTTCCGAGTAAAGGCTAAATACAGTTTCAATCCACATTTTTGCCAAGGGCTTAAATGCTGAGAAAGGAATCCTTAATAATGTTAGATAATAACTCAAAGAAGAAAAATTCAACGAAGCTCTTTTTCTCCGGAGTTCTTGTTCTGACTATCACCAACCTTCTTGTTAAGGTGATCGGTCTTATGTTCAAGATCCCCATGAACCGTATTATAGGTGACGAGGGAATGGGCTATTATAACTCCGCTTATACCTTCTATACCTACCTTTATATGGTTTCTACCGCAGGTCTCCCCACGGCCATCTCTATTATGATTTCCGACAGCCGTGCCAACAGACAGATAAAGCAGGTTAAGAAAATCTATAGAATTGCCATGCTTCTTTTCATAGTCATCGGTATTGTTTCTACTATGATTATGTTCTTTGGCTCAAACCTTATGTCAACAGCGATCGGTGCTGAGCCTACCAAGTATTCCATTATGGCAATTGCGCCCACACTTCTGTTTATCTGCATCACAAGTGCTCTCAGAGGATATTTCCAGGGCTATCAGCAGATGACACCTACTGCAATCTCCCAGTTCCTTGAGGCTGCTTGTAAGCTTGGTATCGGTGTTGCTTTTGCTCTTTTTGCAAAGAATCAGGGCCTTGGTATCCATATTCAGGCGGCATACGCAACTGTAGGTCTTACTATCGGTGCTCTTGCAGGTATGATCTGCATGGTTGTGGCTAAAATGTTCTTTAAGGAAAAGCAGTATGACTATCAGTTCATCGAGGAGCTTGGCGAAAACGATGAGGTATCAAGAAACGCAGAGCTTATAAAGAAGCTCCTTCTCATTGCGCTTCCCATTACTATCAGCGCATCGGTAATGAGCCTTACAAACCTTATCGATACAGCTATCGTTCAGAGACTTCTTCAGTCAACAGGACTTTCTCAGATCGCGGCAACTGAGCTTTACGGAAACTACACGTCTCTTGCAGTTCCCATGTTCAATCTGCCTCCCGTTCTTATTTATCCTATTTCCTATTCAATCGTACCTCTCCTTACTGCAGCTAAGAAGAGAGGCGATACGGAGAAGTGCAGAATCGTAACAGAATCATCAATGCGTGTTGCAATGCTTGTAGGTATCCCTGCAGGTCTCGGACTTGCAGCCCTTTCAAAGCCCATTCTCGGACTTCTCTTCAAGCAGAGCTCCGTTGAGCTTGCATACCCTCTCCTCACTCTTCTTGCCCCCTCCACAGCATTTATTTGTATTCTTTCCGTAACAAATGCTATTTTGCAGGCGGCAGGCTTTGAGCGTAAGCCCCTTGTTTCCATGCTTGCAGGTGCTGCTGTGAAGGTTGCCACAAACTTCGTACTTATTCAGTACATCGGAATGAAGAGCACACCTATCTCCACATTCCTTTGCTACCTTACAGTAACAACACTTAACCTTTACTTCATAAAGAAGCACGTTGGTATCATGCCTAAACTTTCAGGCCTTTTCGGAAAGCCTCTCCTTTCCGGTGCTGCCTGTGCTGTCAGTGCATATTTCACCTTTGCGCTCCTTTCATCCTTTATCTCCGACAAGATAGCAGTATTCGGCGCTATCATTATTGCGGCGGCAGTATATGCTGTTGTAATCTTCCTTGTAAGAGGTATTTCCGGAGATGACGTTAAGCTTCTTCCCAAGGGAGCAACTATTTACAGAATACTTAATAAGCTCAAGCTTGTAAAATGAGGCAAAAATGAAAACTAAGGAAGAACTTTTAAAAGAAAATACCCACGATTTTGATTCTCTTGTCAGCGTAATGGATGCCCTCAGAAGTGAGGGCGGCTGCCCTTGGGATATGGAGCAGACTCATAAATCCGTGCGCAAATGCCTTA
This sequence comes from Candidatus Avispirillum sp., assembly GCA_045650355.1. Taxonomy (GTDB): domain Bacteria; phylum Bacillota; class Clostridia; order Oscillospirales; family CAG-272; genus Avispirillum. The sequence goes on from JAZRRC010000148.1 coordinate 4,088, forward strand.
TTGAGGAAACCTATGAGGTTATAGAGGCAATCGATAAGGATAATTCCGCTCTTCTTCGTGAGGAGCTTGGAGACCTTCTGTTTCAGGTGGTTTTCCATGCCCGTATAGAAAAGGAAGAGGGAAGATTTGAGATTTCAGACGTTATTCACGATATTACTCATAAAATGATCGTAAGACACCCTCACGTGTTTGCTGATACTGTTGTAAAGGACAGCGATGAGGTTATCGTTAACTGGGATAATATCAAAAAAGAGGAAAAGAAGCTTGAGGCACCTGCAGAGGTGCTGAAGAGAGTACCTCCCTTTATGCCTGCTCTTCTCAGAGCTCAGAAGGTGCAGGGAAAGGCTCTTTCCAAATTTGAGTATGGATACAAGGATGAATCTGCAGCGTGGGATACAGTATCCCGTACACTGATTTCCAAGGAAAAGACTACTGATAAGGAAATCGGAGAAGCGCTCTTTGCAATTTGTGCTCTTGCTGAAATGAGAGAGCTTGATCTTGAGGCAATACTTTCAGGTAAAACTGACAGCTTTATTGAATCCTTTGAAAATAAGCAATAATATTTAGTTGTGTTCTTTGCTAATTAAGAACAAAAAATACGAAAAACTCTTGCCAAATTGATGGAAAAGTGTTATAATAATCGCAAATAAGCCCGGATGAGGCGAAAGTTATATTTAATTCTGAAAGGAAATATTTAAAATGAACAAGACTCAGCTTATCGAGGCAGTAGCAGCAAAGACTGATCTTACAAAGAAGGGTGCAGAGGCAGCAGTAGCAGCAGTTCTCGAGTCCATCGAGGATGCACTTGTAGCAGGCGAAAAGGTACAGCTCATCGGTTTCGGTACATTCGAAATCAAGGAAAGAGCAGAGAGAATCGGCCGTAACCCTGCAACAGGCGCTGAAATCAAGATCGCAGCTTGCAAGTATCCTGCATTCTCCGCAGGCTCCAAGCTCAAGGACAAGGTTAACTGATTTTTGCATAACAGGCAGCTCCGATGAAAATCGGGGCTGTTTGACATTTTGATTATGAGAATTGATAAGTTTTTAAAGGTATCCAGAGTTATAAAAAGAAGAACCGTTGCAAACGATGCTTGCGATAACGATCACGTTTCTGTAAACGGTAAGGTTGTCAAGGCTTCCTATGACGTTAAGATCGGTGACGTTGTAGAGGTAACCTTTGGCGAAAAGACACTTCGTTTCCGTGTTCTTGATATTAAGGAGCATACTGCAAAGGCAGATGCTTCATCTATGTACGAGATAATCAACGGCTGACATATTTGACGTTTTCTTTTCATATTGTAGAGTAAATCTATAATATGGAGTGAAAAATGGATCAGAATATAGAGCAGAACGTGTTTTTATATTCGCGCAAGCGAATTGAGCTGACAGGCATTACTGATGTTTGTGAGTTTACTGAAAATACTGTTGAGATGACGTTAACAGACGGCTATGTAGGCATAGACGGTGAGGAGCTGAAGATTGATTATTTCAGCTCGGACACGGGAAAGGTGTCTATACATGGCTTGATTTCTGCCGTTACCTATTACGGTAAGGCTCCACACTCAAAGAAATCAAAAAAGCGCTGATATGCAGTTTCTTGTTATATCCCATCAGCTTTGGGAGATTGCACTTTCAATATTGATAGGGCTGTTTCTCGGGCTTGTTTATGACGGAACCCGTTTTGCAAGAAGGCTTTTGCCTTTTGCTGGGCTTTCTGTGCTTTTAGCTAATTTTTTTGACGTGGTGTACGGCATATTTTGCGGAGCAGTTTATTGTGTATTCGTATATTATGCCTCAAGCGGAAGATTCAGATGGTTTACAGCTCTCGGTATGCTTTGCGGCTTTTTAGTATACAGAGCACTTCCGGGGAGATTAATTAAGCCTTTATTATATTTTATTGCAGATAAAATTTTGCTTATTTTGTCGTTTCTATTGCTTCCGCTGAAAAAAGCTGTTAAAATAATAATAGGTGCTTTGAGGCACGTAGCTGTTTCTGTGAAACGAAAAGCAGAAATTGCAAAGACCGAAAAAATGAAAAAAGAGCTTTTTTCGGATATTTCCATTGGAATTTAAAATGAAAGGATCGTCGTAAATATGAAAAAGAATGAAACCGGCGTTTTTGTCAGAATTGCAATATTTGTGTTTGCTGTATTTGCGGTGATTACTATCGTGCAGCTTCAGCTGCAGTATAACTCCTATAAGGAGCAGAGAGATGAGCTTCAGGAGGAGGTAAACGCCCTTATCGATGAAAAGGAGCATCTCGAAAACGAGAAAGCAAGTATAGGCGATGAGGATCACGTTATTGACGTTGCAAAGGATAAGCTCAACCTCCGTCTTCCCGAGGAAATCATCTTTTATAATGACATTAATGACTAAGTAAAAGACAGGTAATTTTACCTGTCTTTTTTATTTTAAAAAAGGCGATTTCTATTTACATAACAGCTACGATGTGGTACAATTAATTTGTATATTTATGTGATTCGGAGCGTTTATGAACAAGTATCAAAACACTTATTGTAACCCTATCCCCCTGCCTGATTATCCTATCGGAAGATTCGGTCTTGACAGGGAAGAGACATGGAGAGAAACCGCAGACCCCACAGTTCTTTATGAAAACGGAATATGGTATCTCTATTCCTCCTGCGGAATGGTTTATTGGTCTGAGGATTTCGTAACGTGGAATCATAAGCATATGGAGCCTTATGATTGCGGATATGCGCCTACTGTTGCAAAGCATAACGGAAAGTATTATCTTTGCTCAAGCCTTTCTGATCTCTTCGTTTCCGACGATCCCCTCGGTCCCTATGTGTCTATCGGCAGATTTACACTTCCTTCGGGTGAGGAGCTGACACGCTGCTACGATCCCATGGTGTTCTCCGATGATGACGGAAGATTCTATCTTTATTACACAACAGGCTGGCCCGAGATCCTCGGTGTTGAGCTTGACCGAGATGAGCCTACAAAGCTTCTTTCAGAGCCTGCACTTATGTTCCGCTTTAATCCCGACCATATCTGGGAGCGTGGCGGTGAATATAACGAGGACGGCAGCTCCTGCGCAATGGAGGGCCCCTGGCTCTTTAAGAAAAACGGAGTTTACTATCTTACATACGGTGCCCCTGCAACAGAGTATTCCTCTTATGCTATGGGCGCATATAAGAGTGATTCTCCCCTTGGTCCCTGGAATTATATGGAATCAAGCCCCTTTATCGAAAAGCGTGACGGCGTTGTTCGCGGACCCGGTCACGGCTCTATCGTTGAGGGCCCGGGTGGCACTCTTTGGGTGTTCTATACAACAACTATCTGCTATATCGACGCAATGGAGAGAAGAATCGGATATGATCCTCTTTATATTGACGAAAATGGTGATCTTGTATGTAAGAAGGTAACTGAAACTCCTCAGTGGGCGCCCGGTGCCGTTGCAGATCCCGTAAATGAGGGTGATACAGGTCTTATCTGTGTTTCCGGCAGAAGAAGAGCAACAGCTTCAAGTGAAGCTCCCGGAAGAAGCGCACTTTATGCAACCGATGAGGACCTTATGTCCTGGTGGGAGCCTGCGGACGGTGATGCTAATCCCACACTCAATATTCCTCTTTCCTACTGGGGAATGAACTGCGCTGCTGTCAGAATCATCTGGCGTGACGTTGGACTTTCTCTTGTAAACGGCGCTTTGCCCGGACCTATCAAGTATAAGCTTTATCTCAGAGATACTGAGGAAAGTGAGGAATGGACCTGCGTTGTAGACAGGGGCGAAAGTAATGAGGATATGATAATTGACTACCGTACCTTCGAGACCTTCCGTGCAAATGAAGTAAAGCTTGAAATTGTGGGCTGGCCCGAAAAGATCAAGCCCGCTGTTATGAATATATCAATATTTGGCTACTGGAGCCCTAAGGAGAAATAATTATGATGAACATTGACGTATCAAAGACCTATTGTAACCCTATTCCTTTGCCTGATTATCCTCTCGGCAGAAACTGCTTTAACTTTACATGGCAGCACAGAGCTGACTTCAGAGAGACAGCAGACCCCACAGTAATCTACGAGGACGGAAAGTGGTATCTCTATCCCTCCTGCGGAATGGTTTACTGGACTGAGGACTTCACAACTTGGAATCACGTTCATATGGAGCCCTACGACTGCGGATATGCTCCCACAGTTGTAAAGCACAAGGGTAAGTTCTATCTTACAGCTTGCTCCGCGCCTCTTTACGTTGCGGATAATCCTCTCGGACCCTTCACAAATCTCGGAAACTTCCTCCGTCCCGACGGTACAGTATACCTTTGCGACGACCCTATGCTTTTCTCCGATGACGATGAGAGACTTTACCTTTACAGCGGCTGCGGCGGCGGTATCAAGGGCGTTGAGCTTGATGCTGATAATCCCACACAGCTTCTCACAGACCATAAGGTTATGTTCGATATGGACACAGAAAACCACGTATGGGAGAGAATGGGCGACTGGAATCAGGACGGCTCCTACTCCTGGGTTGAGGGCGCGTGGATGCACAAGAGAAACGGTACATACTACCTCGTTTACTCCGGCCCCGGTACTGAATGGGTAACATATGCTATGGGCGCTTATAAGAGCGATTCTCCCATGGGTCCCTGGACATATATGGAAACAAGCCCCTTCCTTATCAACCGTCACGGACTTGTTCGTGCTCCCGGTCACGGCTCTATCGTAGAGGGTCCCAACAACACTCTCTGGGTATTCTATACCTGCCTTGTAGGCTTTGGCGGTAACTTCGAGAGAAGATGCGGCTTTGATGCTCTCGGCTTTGACGAAAACGGCGATATCATTCCCACAAAGTCCTCTGAGATTCCTCAGTGGGTGCCCGGCTATAAGGAAAATCCCCACCTCGGTAACGATGCGGGTCTTATTCCTCTCACACAGAACATCGGCCCTGCAGTAGAGTCCTCCATGGCTCCCGGCCGTGACGGTATCTACGCTTGCGATGATTCCATGCTCACATGGTGGCAGCCTGCGGCAGACGATCCCGATCCCACACTCACAGTAAAGATGTCTGAGGAAGGTCTTAACATCTACTCCATGAGAATCATGTGGAGAGACGTTGGAATGGATTTCAAGAAGGGAATTATGCCCGGACCTTTCCAGTACAAGGTTGAAGCGCTTTCCATGGACGATGAGTGGGTATGCGTTCTTGATAAGTCCGAAAACACAGTTGATATGCTTATCGACTATCTTCCCATCACACAGATGAGAGCTAAGGCTGTTCGTCTTCGTATCTGCGGACATCCCGAAAATATTGAGCCCGGTGTAATCAACTTCACAGTATTCGGTAACTGGACTCCCTTAAAATAATTTATAAGAGGTGAATAACATTGGCATACACCTTTAGGGGCGGTATCCGCCCCGATGACCATAAATACACAAAGGACTGTGCTATTGAGAGAATCAAGGATCCCGATATAGTTTCTATCCCTCTCTCTCAGCACGTCGGTGTGATGTGCCGTCCTACAGTAAAGGCGGGAGACCGTGTGCTTGTAGGTCAGCTTATCGGCGAGGTTCCCGGAGGTCTCGGATGTCCTGTTCACGCAAGTGTTTCCGGTACGGTTCAGAAGATCGAAGAGGTCACAACTGCATACGGCGGTGTTTCTTATAACATTGTTATAGAAAACGATAAGCAGAATATTCTTGCAAATAACGTTCATCCCTTCGGAAAGAAGCTTTCGGAGGCATCGTTTCAGGAAATTCTTGCTGTAATCAAAAATGCCGGTATTGCCGGTATGGGCGGAACAGCATTCCCCACATATGCGAAGATCGCATCTGCTCGAGGCAAGGTTGATAAAATGATTATCAACTGCTGCGAGGGTGAGCCCTTTGTTACTGTAACAGGCAGAATGATTATTGAAAATATTGCTGACATTATCGGCGGTATTAAAATTCTCATGATGGCTGTTGGTGTCAGAGAAGCTTATATGGCAATTGAAAAGGACAGAAAAAAGGAAATCAAGGTATTAAAGACTGCACTTGAAAGAGAAAACCTTATCACACTTAAAAAGGTTACTCCCAAGTATCCGTCCGGTAGCGAAAAGCATCTTGTTTTTGCTCTTACTAAGGAGGAAATTCCCGACGGTAAGACTCCTATTGATGCTGGAAGCGTAGTATTTAATGCAGAAACCTGTGCTGCTGTCTTCAATGCATTTTCAAAGGGAATGCCCCTTATCAGACGCAATATCACCGTAGACGGTGACTGCGTAGCAGAGCCCCGCAATCTCTCCGTGCCTATCGGTACTTCTGCTTCATATATCATAGAGCAGTGCGGCGGAGTTATTAAGGAGCCTAAGAAAATCATCTTCGGCGGTCCTTTGATGGGTCAGGCTCAGTGGGATAAGGAAGCTCCCGTATCTAAGACTACTTCTGCCATTCTTGTGTTCAGCGATTATTTTGACCGTGAATCAAAGATGGATCCTGTTTGTATCAGATGCGGTCGCTGTGTAAAGGCTTGTCCTATGGGACTTATGCCCCTTGATATCGTTTCCTTTGTTAAGCGCGGAAAGATAGAAAAAGCTGAAAAGCTTGGTGCTGCTTCTTGCATAGAGTGCGGTGCCTGCACCCACGTTTGTCCCGGAGGAAACCCTGTAACTCAGCTTGTAGGCAGAGCTAAAACAGAAATTATTACAAAGAGGAGGAATGCTCTTCAGGAGCAGCAGCGGAATCATGAATAAAAACGAAACCGTAAATGTTTCAAAAAGAAGAAACAGCCATGCACTTCCTGAATTGCTTAGCGTTTCTCCCTCTCCTCATATAAGAAGGCTTGATACGGTAACGGGCATAATGCTTGACGTTATTGTTGCTCTTTTACCTGCTCTTGCTTTTGGAGTGTATTTTTTCGGAATCAGAGCGCTTTACATAGTTCTTATTTCCGTATTATCGGCAGTAATTTCCGAGGCTGCTTATCAGCTCCTTTGGAGAAAGAAGGTTCGTATCGCAGACCTTTCCAGTGTTGTGACAGGTCTTATTCTCGGACTTTCATTGCCTGCCGGTGTATCTTTCTGGGTTCCTGTTGTTGGTAGTGCTTTTGCGATCATTGTTGTAAAGCAGTTCTTCGGCGGACTTGGAAAGAATATCGTTAATCCTGCCATTGCTGCCAGAGTATTCCTTATGCTTTGCTGGCCTGAGCAGATGGTAAGATACGTTAATAAGGTAGGAGATCTTGTTTCAAGTGCAACTCCTCTTGTTAATATGAAGGCGGGAGAGGCATCCTCTGTTAATCTTTTCAGACTTGTTTTCGGTGATTATCCCGGAGCTATCGGAGAGGTTTCAGCCATTGCTCTCGGTGCAGGATTTATCTATCTCTTCTTCAGAAAGATAGTTTCCTGGAGAATTCCCGTTACTTTCATCGGAACTGTATTTGTGATTTCCATTCTCGCTCCCATAACCGGCGAGGCTAATGCAATGTTCCATCAGGTTGCTTCGGGAAGCCTTCTCTTTGCGGCTCTTTTCTGCGCCAACGATACAACAACAATTCCTGTCACCAGAAACGGTAAGCTGATTTTCGGTATAGGATGCGGACTTATTACAGTTCTTATAAGATATTTCGGTGCTTATCCCGACGGTACAGCATTTGCAATTCTTATTATGAATTTGTTTTCACCCCTTATAGAATCCTGGACTAAACCCCATAAATTCGGAGGTAAGAATGAAAAAATTCAGTAATTCAAGCGAGCCCGAATTTAAGAAGGGGCTGTCTGAGGAGGAGATTAATTCTCCTGAATTTAATCCTGATGATTTCGCTCCTGCCCCTGAGCAGGAGGGTTCATCTGCGGTTAATGAATCTCTTGAAAACAAAAGAAATTCTCTTGTATTTGCATTTATAGCAACAGTTCTTGCTCTCATAATCTGTTTTACAGGCTGGGGAGTTTCTGCGGCTTTTGCAAGATATGAAAGCAAAACTCTTGAAAATGAGATCCTTTCTGTTTTTGATAATTGCGACAGAATAGAAAAGTACGCAATTGACAGAGACGGATATGACGTGTATGCGGTATTCTTCAAAGAGAAGATGGCAGGCTATGCGGTGATGGGCACAACCGAGGGCTTTGGCGGAGATATTCGATTTGTTGTTGCTTTCAATTCCAATAATATGATTTCAAAGATCAGAGTTATTGAGCATAACGAATCAATGGGTCTTGGCTCTCAGATTGCGAAGGATAGCTTCCTTTCTCAGTTTAAGGGTCTGCTCATTGGTAATACTGCAGCTAAATATGATCTTATTTCAGGTGCTACAACATCCTCCGGTGCAATGGGTAGTGCTATTTGTGAGATTCTCGGTCTCGGTCTCAGTACTGATTCCATTGCAAACCAGCTTGGCTACGAAACAATTTCTGAGGAGGAAATTGAGGAGGAGATCAAGAAGGATGAGGATGATAAGAAGAATCCTACAGATGAAACCGATCCTGCAGAAACTACAGGTAAGCCCAGACCCAACGGTCCCAGCGGCGGCTCTAATGTAAATCAGGGCAACGGTGACGATGGTATGAACATTGACGGTGAGGATGAAACCACCGTTTATGAAACTGAAACCGAGGAGCTTGATGAAACTACAGACGTTGAGGATACAACCGATGCTGAGGAAACCACAAAGACTCCCGATACAACAGAAAAGATAGAAGAAACTACAGAAGCTGAGGAGACTACCGAAAAGGTAGAGGATACAACTGAGGCGCCTGAGGAAACAACAGGTCCCGAGGATACTGCACCTGAGGAAACAACAGGCCCCGATACTTCTGAAACAACAGGACCCTCTGACAGCAATGAAGCTGTTCCTGCAGGGGAAGAGAAGGAGGTATAACGATGCTTATTAAAACGAGACTCAAAAGCTCAACAGAGCTTTCCTCCTATAAGATGCTGACAGTTTGCCCCCTCCTCGTTGTTACAACTACCATAACACGTGCACTTGTTATGGCGGTGGCATTTTCCGTTACTCTTCTTCTTGCTCAGCTTATCGTAGCGCTGTTTAAAAAGATTATTCCTTTGAAGCTGCGCAGCCTTCTTTACGTTTCTATTACTGCATTCTGCGCTTCACTTGTGGAGATTTTGGTATGGTACGTTTTCCCCCAGGCTGCAGATTCACTGGGAATCTATCTTCCCGTTCTTGCTGTCAGCTGCATCATTCTCGTGCGTCTTGAATCCACCAAAGCAGAAAGCTCTGCAGGCACTGCGATCTTTGATTCACTTATAACAAGCGCACAGATGATTCTCGTAATGCTGGGAGCAGCTCTTTTCAGAGAAATGCTTGGACTCGGCAAGCTCTTTTCCGACGTTTTCGGTGAGGGTGGAATCGTTGTATTTAAAAATGCACCTATTCCCATTCTCCAGACAACAGTTGGCGTGCTTTTCCTTGCGGGAATCGGTGCGGCTGTTGCCAAGTATATAGTTAAAAAGAACAAAAGAGCGGCAAGAGCAAAGCTTGCTGCAGATGAGATTGTTTGAGGAGGTTAATATGGAAGCTATACTTATAGTTCTTGCGGCGATTCTTGCCGATAATCTCCTCCTTTCAAGACTTTTCGGTGTTGAATCCTTCTTCACTGCAACAGAAAAGCCTCAGGGAGCAGCTCTTTACGGCGGTCTTGTTACACTTGTAACAGTTATCTCCGGTGCTGCAGTTCTTGCCATATATAATTTTGTTCTTATCCCTCTTAAAATAACACATTTTATTACGTTCATTTCTGTAATAATTATTACTTGTGTTATTTGCGCTGTTCAGCTTATTTCATCGAAGATTTCAGGAAAGGCTCATGCTGCTGTTGAGGCAACTCTTCCTGTGATTTCAAGCAACTGTGTAGTGCTGGGATCAATTCTTCTTTGTATCGAAAACAGCTATTCATTCCCCATTTCAGTGCTTTTCTTCCTTGCCGCAGGTGTAGGATTTACTCTTGTAATGCTTGTTTTTTCAAGTGTGCAGATGAAGCTTGAAAACTCCGATAAGGCAGACAGCTTCAGAGGAATTCCGATCCTTCTCATTTCTTGTGCACTTGCTGCAATGGCATTTTCCGGCTTCTACGGTCTTAATTTCTGAGAGGTGACTGTATGGTATTCGGAATTGTTATAGCTTGCGGAATACTTTGCATCGTTGCTCTCGTTGCTGCAATTCTTCAGAACGTGGAGTACAGCGGTGGAAAGATAAATAACGAGCTGAAGAGAGAAAAAATCCTTGATTGTCTCCCCGGAGATAATTGCGGAGCTTGCGGATACGGAGATTGCGCTTCACTTGCAATGGCTGTAGTTAACGGCAAGGCATCCCCCTCTGCCTGTTCTCTTGGTGGAGCATCTACAGCTCAGGCGGTTGGTGTTATTCTTGGAAACGAGGATAGAAATACTGTCCGTATGCGTGCACAGGTAATGTGCTCGGGTACTAATGAAACTACCCGTAAGAAGTACATCTATGACGACGGCGCCGCTGATTGCCTTGCTGAAATGAAGCTTGGTGGCGGTAACAAGGGCTGCCGTTATGCTTGTGTAGGTCTTGGCAACTGTATGAAGGCTTGTCCCTTTGATGCTATTTCCATTAAGAAGGGAACAGCAACGGTTGATTATAAGAGATGCACAGGCTGCGGAAAATGTGTGACAGCGTGCCCAAAGCACATTATAAAGCTTGTGCCTTATGATGCTTATTATTGGGTAGGCTGTGCCTCAAAGGATACGGCTGCTAAGGAAAGATACAACTGCCGTGTAGGATGTACCGGATGCGGCGTATGCCAGAAGGTATGTCCCGAAAACGGAATTGAGATTCAGGGCAATATCGCAACCATCAACTATGATAAGTGTACGGGATGCGGTATGTGCTTTTCCGTATGCCCCGAGGGTGTAATCTGGCGCTCCGATATTGTTGGAGCTGACGGACTCATCTTCACAAAGGGCGATAAGAAAATATAAGAATAAGGCTGTTGCAATCGTTGCAACAGCCTTTTCATTTTAAAAAATTCACTTTTTTTCAAAAAAAATGTGACGTACTTCAAAATTATGGTACAATATAAGTAGAAGGGCAATTGGAGGTGATATGTATGGATGACGAATTGATTTTAGATTTGTATTTTAAACGAGACGAAAAGGCAATTGAAAAGACTGAAGAAAAGTACGGCAAATATTGTTATAAGATAGCCTATAATATCCTTTCCAATCGAGAAGATTCTATCGAAAGCGTTAACGATACATATATGGGTGCATGGAACGCAATTCCTCCGACACGACCTAAGATTTTTTCCTCTTTTCTCGGTAGAATAACGAGAAACATAGCATTAAAAAAGTATATTAAAAAGACTGCTGAAAAAAGAGGAGGATTAACGGTTGATCTTTGCCTTGAGGAATTAAACGAGTGTATACTTAAATCAGATTCAGCCGAGAAGGAATTTGAGCGCAAGGAGCTTGCACGTATTATAGAATCATTTCTTTTGGAATCACCGATCAAGGAAAGACGGCTATTTGTTCGCAGATATTGGTATTGTGACAGTATCGAGGATATTGCAAACAGATATGGATACAGTCAAAGCAAAACTAAAATGATACTTTTCAGAATGAGAGAAAAGCTTGCCAAAAGATTGAAGAAGGAGGGTATGAGCTATGAAGCCTGAAGATTTACATAATGCCATCGGAGATATCAGTGATGATATTGTTGCTGATGCAAAGAAAAGAACTCTCAGTCCCCGACGTGCAGTGTGGATTAGTGCTGCAGCACTTTCTGTTTGCATTATTTTGACTGTTGCCCTTATACCTTGGAACGTTATTTTTTCAAGTCAACCTATAAGCAATACCCCTGATACGTCGTATACAACAAAAAATGACGAAACAACGGAACAAAACAGTAATTTGACTGAAGATCCGACCTGTGTTCCTTTATCGGTTACAGAATATCCTCTCGATGATGAGCATCCCTTTGCAAATAACGAATCGGGTAGCTATGCAGAATATACCGATTGGCGTAAAGAAAAAAATGAAAGATTTTATGCTTATCAAAAGGATATAGCAGATATCTCGGAGTTTCTCGAAAAATCCACAAAGGCATTTCTCGGAGAGACCAACGGAGAAAATCTTGTATATTCTCCTCTCAACGTTTATATGGCATTAAGTATGCTTTCCGAGACAACGGGCGGTGAGAGCAGAGAACAGATTCTGAATGCTTTGGGTGCTGACAGCATGTCAGCTCTTAGAAAGAATGCCAATACGTTGTGGAAGGGTAATTACCGAGATGACGGTATTGTTACAAGCATTCTCGGAGGCTCATTGTGGTTTAACGAGGACGTTAATATTAATAAGAACGTTGCCCACAGGCTTGCAACTGATTATTACGCCTCTTCTTATTACGGAAAAATGGGTACGGCTGAATTCGATGCTGCAATTCAAAAATGGCTGAACGTTCAGACCGGGGGATTACTTAAAGACCGTATCGGAAATATTAAGACAAATCCCGAAGATATAATGTGTCTTGCAACAACGATTTATTATAAAGCTGCTTGGGAGAATGAATTCAATTCAAAGTATAATACAGAAGATATATTTTATTCCGACAGCAAAAATATAACTTGCGAGTTTATGAATACAGAGCTAAGACAGGCATATTACGACGGTGAACATTTCAGAGCAACTGCTTTGGATTTCAAAGATGGCGGCAAAATGTGGTTTTTGCTTCCTGACGAAAACGTAAACGTAGACAGCTTATTCAGCGATAATGATGCTATTCGTTTTATGACGGGAGAAGGACAATCGGAGCTTGATTACATAGAAGATAGAGCAGAGATTATTCTTTCAGTTCCCAAATTCGACGTAAGCTCGTCAATAGATCTCAGCGAGGGACTTAAAAATCTTGGCGTTAGTGATGTTTTTAATGAATACAGTGCAGATTTTTCTCCTTTAACCGATGTGGAAGATATTTTTCTCAAAAAAGCATCTCACGATGCAAGGGTTAAAATAGACGAGGAAGGATGCGAAGCTGCTGCGTACACTTTGCTTCTGGCAGGAGCCGGCGGTAGTCCGGATATTGAACCTGTCAAGTTCACGTTGGACAGACCTTTTATCTTTGTAATAATGAGCGATGTAGATCTTCCGCTGTTTGTTGGCGTTGTTAACAACCCTTCATAATAGTAAAATAAAAAAAGCTATGCGAACAAAGTTCGCATAGCTTTTCTATTTTAGTCGATAACCTCGATTACGGAGTTGTCTGCGATGTCTGCAGTCTTAACGAAGAACTTGTCTGTCTTCATAAGAGAGTCATACTCGCCGCAAACCTCAACGCCGTTGATCTTTACAGTACGCTTAGCATTACCTGCGTTTGTGTACTTAACAGTAATGGGATGGCCCTTTACTGTGATGTCGAGAGTTGCGCCTGTTGTAGGCATTGTAGCGGGCATCTGGAGGCAAAGTCCGTCAAGAGTAGGCATAATACCGAAGCCGAACTTGATAAGGCTCTTGATAAGAACTGTACCGCTTCCTGTGTACCAGTCACCCATAGAGTCGCCTTCCATCTCGTACTCCTCGCTTGAGCAGTAGGAGTTGGGCATTGCGAAGGATGTCATTGTGCAGTTCTCATGGGAGATAACTGCAGACTTTTCCATTTCAGTCCAAGCCTTTGCAGACTCACCGAGAGAGAAGAGAGCCATGATTGCGAACATAGATGCGTGAACGTATGCTGCATTGTTCTCATATGTACCGTCTGTGATGCCTGCGATTCTACCTGCCTCAAACTTGAGGGAAGGGGGGAATGCAACGTCGAATGTCTTGATACCGTAGATGGAATCAACAGCAGCGAAGTTCTCGAGAACCTCCTTTGCGAGGGTAGGATCGTTGTTGATCATACCGGAAAGCACCCAGAAGGAGTTTGCAGTTGTACTTCTTCTTGCAACGCCGTCTGCATCGTTCCAGGAGCCCAGCTTATAAGAGATCTTATCGCCCCAGCCGTGGATGATTCTGCGCTCGCCCTTTTCGTTAACGTCGATAGCATACTTGAAGAGACCCTCCTCAAGCTCCTTTGCAGTCTTTGCATAAAGCTCGAGCTTTTCAGTATACTTACCGAGTCTTGTGAGAAGCTCTGTCATCTCGCGGAGGTTCTGATAAAGCTGAAGGGAAGCCATAACGGTAACACCGCTACCGAATCTCTTATCCTTATCAAGGGGCTTGCCGAGACCGTCGATAGCATCGTTCCAGTCACCTGTGAGAGCTCTGAGGCAGTTTGTGTTGTATTCACGGTCAAGGTTTCTGATAAGGAAGTCCATGATCTTGACCATATGATCGAGAACGCTGTCACGGATGTCGCTCTTTCTTTCGATCCATGTGTTCTCCTCGTTTGCTACGTAGTAGGAGCACTCCTCGTCAAGGATGGAGTAGTCGTCTGTGTAGCAGAGGTATGTATAGATTGTAGAGATAACCCAAACACCCTGGTCGATATACATACGGAGGTCCATATCGGGAATCATATCAGGTGTTGCGGGGAGAGAGAACTGTCTGGGAGGTCTGCCGTCCTCAAGGATATAGTTGAGGGCTGTGATGATCTTTGCACGGCTCTCCTTTGTATGCCAGATGAGAGAGGACTCAAGCTGCTGGAATACGTCACGGATACCGATGTGAGGACCTGCATAGTTCTTACCGAGAGCGCAGAAGCTAACCTGCTTCTGAACGTTACGGATGAAGCGGTTGAGAACCTTTGCACGGATAGAGCCGTTCCAGTCGGAGAAGTTAACAACCATCTTATCGAACTCGTGAAGCTCCTTTTCCTCAGCAGCTGCAAGTGCTTCGTCAATTGCAACGAGATCGATGGGAGCATCTACTGCAGCCTCAGCGTCTGCACGGTTGTGATAGTAGGAAAGATCATACTCACGGCGGATAGCCTCACCTGCGGGAAGATCGTAGTGAACGATATCTGCAGCCATGGGGATATCTGTTGTGTTAGCCTTTGTATGCTCCTTCTTGAATTCACCTGCGCGGAGTGCCTCAGCATTTGTAAGACCGCGGCCCTTAGCTCCGAGGAAGTCAGACTTTGCAACTGTATGATACTCTTCTGTGATGAAGTCAGAGTCGTCACTGATATTGATAACGAGAGAATCGTCGTAGCTGCGGAGCATATAGGAGCCGGAGGGATACTTTGTACCGTACTTTGTCATTCTGTCCCAGAATGCCTCAACCTCAGCAAATCTGAGGATCGCCTCGATGGAGGATGCCATATAGAAGGGAACAGTCTCCTCTGTCTTGTTGATAGCAACGTAGGAGAAGTGGATGTGCTTATCAGCACTAACGTGGAGACGTACTGCAAACGTTACGTTATCTGTATCAGCGATGTAGTATGCACATCTGTAGGAATATACAACGTATCTCGCAACCTCAAGGGGCTCGAAAAGCTGACGGTTTGAGCCGAGAACGGAAACAGGGAAGAACTCGCCGTTATCAAGGGGAATACCTGCAAAAAATCCGATGGAGGGATCCTCTGCAAAGTTTACAGTCTTGAAAATGGAGAAGGTAGACTCGCAGGCATCAATATAGCCGGAGCTCTTTGCCCATACAACAAGTCCGTCTGCATCGTAAGGATAGCGGCTCTCACCCTTTTCTCTTTCGCAGCAGAGAATATCGTTTTCGTTGAGATAGAAAGAGTTCTGAGGGAGCTTTTTGTCGGGATAGGGATTAGCCTTAAGCTCTTCGATCTGACAAAGAAGATCTTTGATTTTTTCGTAAAGAGTCATCTTTTGATTCCTTTCGGTAATTATTATTACTTAATTCTAACATATTTCTTCTGTCTCTTCAAGTGAACTATTGATTTTTTCGGAAAAATTATGTAATATTATTCTATAAATATCTGATAGAAAGCTTATAGAAAAATGAAGAAAATTTTGACGGCAACACAGATGAAGGAATGTGACCATTCCACCATAGCAATGGGAACTCCGTCTGCTGTTCTTATGGAGAGAGCCGCAAGGGCTGTATTCAAAGCAGTTAAGAGCAGATATGACCTTTCAAACACTCTCGTTGTGTGCGGCAGCGGCAATAACGGAGGAGACGGACTTATCGTAGCCCTTGACCTTTATGCGGCAGGATATTCCTGCGATATATGGTACGTTGGCGAGGACCATGCAATGACAGAGGAAACGGAGCGCAGATATAATGAAGCACTTGATGCTTCTATATGTTTTATTTCCGAGCCTGAAATGAGTGAATATTCACTTATTATTGATGCTGTGTTCGGTACGGGACTTTCCTTTGCGCCAAAAGGAAAGGCTCGTGAGGCAATTATTGACATGAACCGTGCTGCGGCTCCCGTGGTCTCAGTAGACATCCCTTCGGGAATCTCAGCAGACAGCGGCGAGGCTATGGACGTATACGTAATTGCCGATATGACAGTTACTATGGAGGCCTACAAAAGAGGTCATACAAAGAACGCAGGCGTTGATGCTTCGGGCAAGATCATTTGTGCCGATCTTGGGATCGATACGTCCTTTGCAACTGTTACCGACGGAATTATGCCTTGTGCAATTGAGGAAAAGGATCTTTCCCTTATTCCCAGAAGAAAAAGAGATTCAAACAAAGGCACCTTCGGCAGAGTTCTCGTTATTGCCGGAAGCAAGGGTATGTGCGGTGCGGCTTTTCTTTCAGCTGCTGCGGCTTATAGGAGCGGTGCGGGTATCGTTGAGATATTTACTCACGAATCAAACAGAGTTATTCTCCAGACCCTTCTCCCCGAGGCAATAGTTACAACATACGATTCAATCATCCACGATGCTGACAACCTCAGATATGCAATCGAGCAGGCAACGGTTATCGTTATCGGCCCCGGAATCGGCAAGGATTATAATGCAAGAGTTCTTGTGAGAGAGACATACGATCTTACCGATGCGCCCATTATTATTGATGCAGATGCCCTTAACGTAACTGCTATGGAGGGACTTGATTTCCCCACAGACGTTCCCGTTATCGTTACCCCTCATCCGGGTGAGCTTTCAAGGCTTACAGGCAAGAGCATTAAGGCTTTGGCAAGCGATACCTGGAAAAGTGCTATGGAATATGCGCATGATATGGATATCATCTGCGTTTCCAAGTTTGCAAGAACTATAATTACAAACGGTGAAAATATATTTATCAATATGACAGGAGGCCCCTCTCTTGCAAAGGGTGGCAGCGGTGACGTGCTTACAGGCATTATTGCGGGTATGCTGGCATCAGGTCTTTCTCCCATCGGTGCCGCATCGATCGGTGTTTATATTCACGGCAGAGCCGGGGATATTACGGCAGAGCGCATGGGCGAATTTTCTCCCACAGCACGTGACGTTATAGATGCAATTCCCGAGGTTTTGAAGAAAGCGAGAGGTAAAGAATAATGGCTGCAGTTAAAACCAATGCAATGCGTATTCTCGATGCGAAGAAGATATCTTATAATCATTATGAATACGATCCCGAAACAACTGACGGAGTTATGGTGGCAGCCCTTGTGGGTCAGCCCCGTGAAAAGGTTTTCAAGACCCTTGTTACCGTTGCGGCTTCAAAAGCAAACTACGTATTCGTTATTCCCGTGGGCGAGACTCTCGATCTTAAAAAGGCGGCAAAGTGCGTTGGCGAAAAGTCCCTTGCAATGATAAAGCAAAAGGAGCTTTTGCCCCTGACAGGATACATCCACGGAGGCTGCTCTCCCGTAGGCATGAAAAAACAGTTTAAAACTGTATTCCACGAGACTGCAAAGGAGCAGGAAACCATCTGTGTTTCCGCAGGGCAGAGAGGCAATCAGATAGACGTTTCCGTTAAGGAGCTGACAGACCTTGTTCGTGCGGAATTTGCCGATATTATCGTCTGAGAATTCTGTAAACAAAAAATGAACTCGGCGAAATTCGTTGACAGTTATTTGAAATAAATATATAATATGAAGTATAAAATGCCCCCGTATGGGGGCTACTTCTTATTGTAAACATGGAGGTGGAAATTTGAAAAAGGATAAGAAAGGAAAGACCGTCAAGCTGATGGCTTATCTTAAGCCCTACTGGCTGTTCTGTGTTCTTTCCCCTATACTTATGGCGGGCGAGGTTATTATAGACCTGTTCCAGCCTAAGCTTATGTCCCAGATAGTTGATGAAAGTATTTCCGGCAAGCCCTTTGCGGAGATAATGCCCACCGTTATCTGGACAGGCGTTCTTATGCTTGTTATGGTAGCTGTCGGCGGCTTTTGCGGCTCTCTCAGCGCATGGACTGCAGGTGTTGCAAGTGAACGATTCGGTGATGACCTGAGACGCGACGGCTTTAACAAGGTTATGTCTCTCTCTCTTCAGCAGACAGACAAGTTCACAACAGGCTCCCTCGTTACAAGACTTACAAATGACATTGTAGCGCTCCGTGACCTTGTTATGACAGTCCTCCGTCTTCTTATAAGAGCGCCTCTGTTCCTCATCGGCGGTCTTATTATGTGTCTGACCCTTGACGTTAACTTCGGATACGTGCTTCTTGCATCTATTCCCGTTCAGCTTATAATCGTCGGTATTATGATCAAGTATTCTCATCCTATTTTCTCAAAGGTTCAGAAGAAGCTTGATAACGTAAACTCCGTTGTTCAGGAAAACGTAAGCGGTGCAAGAGTTGTTAAGGCATACACAAACGAAGAGCTTGAAATCGAGCGCTTTGACCGTGCCAATACTGATTACCGCAATACAAACCTTAAGGTTCTTCGCCTTTTTGCTCTTGTAATGCCCGTTCTTATGATAGTTATGAACCTTGCAGTAATTGCAATCATTCTTATCGGCGGATACCGTGCAGAGGCTCAGGCACTTAACGTAGGTGACGTTATGGCGGCAACACAGTATATCACAAGAGTTCTTTTCTCTATCATGATGGTTTCCCATATCTTCCAGCAGGCATCCCGTGCTCAGGCTTCTGCAGGACGAGTTCGTGAGGTTCTTGAATGCGAGCCTGTTATCAATTCAGGTGAAGTTCGTGAGTCAGACGAAAAGGGAACAGTACGCTTTGAAAACGTAAGCTTTGCTTATCCCGAGTCAAGCGGTGTTGAGGTTCTTTCAAATATCAGCTTTGAGATCAAAAAGGGAGAAACAGTTGCCGTTATCGGCTCTACCGGCTGCGGCAAAACGTCTCTTGTCAGCCTTATCCCCCGTTTCTATGACACTACAAGCGGTAACGTTTACGTTGACGGTGTTAACGTAAAGGAATGGGATACAGAGACTCTCAGAAGAAAGATCAGCTTCGTTCTTCAGAAGAGTGAGCTTTTCTCCGGTACTGTTAAGGATAATATTATGATCGGCAGTGAAAACGCAACAGACGAAGAGGTTCTTCGTGCTGCGGAAATTGCTCAGGCAGATTCCTTCGTTTCCAAGATGCCCAATAAATATTATACCTTCGTTGCCGAAAAGGGCGCATCTCTTTCCGGCGGACAGAAGCAGAGAATCGCTATTGCCCGCGGTGTACTCCGTCGTCCCGAGATCATTATCTTCGACGACAGCACCTCCGCTCTTGACCTTTCCACAGAGGCAAAGGTTCAGCAGGGTCTTCGTGAAAATCTCGAGGGAACTACTGTTATTATGATTGCCCAGAGAATTGCCAGCGTTATGAAGGCAGACAGAATTGCAGTTATCGAAAACGGTACTCTCGTTGCCTTTGATAACCATGAAAATCTTATGAAGTCCTGCGATACCTATAAGGATATCTACGCATCTCAGATGAAGGGAGGCAATGATATTAATGAGTAACATGTACGATAAGGATTCCGTTCAGGAGAGAATGGGTACTCCCGCAGCTCCCGAAAAGGGCGATTTTAAGATGCCCGGACCCGGCCAGGGCCCAAAGCCTCAGTCCCTTCCCATGGGTCCCAGAAGAGGCGGTCCCGGTGGTCCTCACGGCGGTATGCCCGCAGAAAAGCCCAAGAATATCAAGGATACGGTATTTAAGCTTTTCAAGTATATCAGCAAGTGCCGCTTCCAGCTTATCGGTCTTGTAGTTATCATGCTTATAACTACAGCCCTCTCTCTTGCAGGTCCCGCACTTCAGGGTAGTGCTATCAATACCATCGGTGATATTGTAGCAAAGAAGGAGGGCGCTTTCGATACTCTTGTTAAGACCCTTATGCTTATGGCAGGAGTATACATTTGTTCTTCTCTCTTCACATGGATTCAGGGACTTCTTTCTGCAAAGGTTTCCCAGACAACCGTTTATACACTCAGAAGAGATCTCTTCAAGAAGTTCGCCTATCTTCCCATCAAGTATACAGATACCCATGCACACGGCGACCTTATGAGCCGTATGACAAACGACGTTGATAATATCTCAACAACCGTTTCCCAGTCCATCACATCCCTTATATCAAGCGTTCTCACACTTTTCGGATCTCTGTTCATGATCATCTGGTTCAGCCGCAAATGCCTTATAATGGCAGTTGTGACTGTCTGCACCATTCCTCTTACTATTTTCGCAACAGCACTTCTCACAAAGCGCATGAGCAAGTACTTTGTCAGAAGACAGCGCCTTCTCGGTGAGCTTAACGGACAGGTTGAGGAAATGGTAACAGGCTATAAGACTGTTATGGCTTACAGCAGAGAGGATATCGAGTGCGAGAAGTTTGCAGGCATCAGTGATAAGCTCTCCAGAGTCGGCATAAAGGCGGCTGTATGGAGCGGACTTATGGGTCCTGTAAACAACTTTATCAATAACCTTAACTATCTTCTTGTAGTTGCCTGCGGTGCACTTTTCGTTTCCATGGGTGCACTTCTTCCCGGTAGCATTCAGTCTATCATGCAGTATGCAAAGCAGTTCTCAATGCCTCTCAGCCAGCTTGCTAACGAGTATACAAACATTCTCACAGCAGTTGCAGGCGCAGAGCGAGTATTTGAGGTGCTTGAAAGTCCTGATGAGGTAGACGAAGGAAAGGAACATCTTGATGCTGATAAGGTTCGTGGCGATATCGAATTTAAGAATATCGATTTCTCCTACGTTCCCGAAAAGCAGGTTCTCTTTGACTTCAATCTTTCCGTAAAGGCGGGACAGAAGATTGCTATCGTTGGTGCTACAGGTAGCGGTAAAACAACTGTTGTAAATCTTCTCACAAGATTCTACGATCAGGACAGCGGCTCCATTCTTCTTGACGGAATCGATATCCGTGATATTCCCAAGGAAGAGCTTCGCTCTTATATTGCAATAGTTCTTCAGGATACCGTTCTTTTCAGCGATACTATCGATGCTAATATCAGATACGGTAACAGCGAGGCAACTGATGAAGAGGTAAAGGCTGCAGCTAAAACTGCAAATGCACACAGCTTTATCAGACATCTTCCCGACGGCTATAATACAGTGCTTTCCGAGTCAGGAAGCAATCTCAGCCAGGGTCAGCGCCAGCTTCTCTCAATTGCCCGTGCAGTTCTTGCAGACCCTAAGATCCTCATTCTTGACGAGGCTACAAGCTCTGTTGATACAAGAACTGAGATGCATATTCAGTCCGCAATGTTCGCTCTTATGAAGGGCAGAACAAGCCTTATTATCGCTCACCGTCTTTCAACTATTATCGATGCAGATATAATAGTTGTTATGAGAGACGGAAAAGTGGTTGAAAGCGGAAGCCATGCAGAGCTTCTCGAAAAGGGCGGCGAATATTCCAATCTTTATAAGAATCAGTTTGCAGGCTTTGCAACCTAAAAAAACACCCCCGAATCGGGGGTGTTTTTATTTATTCAAGAAAGAACTTGATTGTGAAGTGAAGATTGTCTGTCAAGTATTTATATCCTTTTGAAAGGGCAGGGATTTCAAATGCCTTGCTGTTGGTAATAAGATCATCAATTGCTTTATTGTATTCAGCGATATTTGAGAAGCGAATTGAAATAATCTTTTTATCCTTGCTTTGCTCTGTTACGATTCGGTTAACTTCATTGAAGTCGTAGACTGCAGGCTGATATCCCTTGTAAACAAAATAATTGTATTTTGTTGAAAGACAGTTGGGGGGAGAGAACTTTACCGTATCAGGGGCGTGAGTCTTCTTAAGCTCCTCTGTTGTAATATTCATATATTCATATTCAGAGTCGTTTGTATAAATGAAAACTCCGCTGTCATTCTTTCTGTCACTGTCATCCCAGGTAATATCGACGTAGTAGCTTTCGCCCTCAAATTCGATCATGTTCCATTCATGAGGACCTCCGGCGTCACCGACAACGACAGTAGTGTTTACGCCAAGCTTATTCATAATCATCTGGAATGCCTCAGCGTAACCTGAGCAAACGGTCTTTTTGTTAACAAGACAACCGTAGACGGAGTATATATATTCGCTTGAAGCAGCGTGCAGTGTCTTCTTTGCTTCGGCAAGACTTTCGTGGTCATATTCAGCATGATGAATAAGATAGTCATGAACGAAAACAGCCTGATCAAAGGGGTTGTCATAATTTTTAGCAAGGGCAACTACCTTGTTTACTTCCTTTTCTACTTCATCAATATATTTCTGAGGTGACATGGTATAATTCCAGTAGGAATAATAAGAGAAGTAGAAGGTTATCTCGTCGTTGTAATTACCGTCCCTGTCATAATATTCTATTCGGTAGCCGTTAGTGATCCAGAAATAAATAGGATTATCATAAGTAAATGCTGTGATTGCATTGCTTAATTCCGCATAATAGGCATCGTAATTGATATTACTGAATTTTAAGCTGTCATCTCCCGATTTTACGGCTCTGAATATTTTATCGTATATTATTTTACCGATGCTGTTAAGCTGGTTGTAATAATACCGGTACGTATCCTCTTTAGCGGGAGTTTGGGAAGGTACGTTGTTCTGCTCAGTATCAGGTGTTGTATCAGGTGTTATATCTGACGTATCATCTGTAGAAGTTGTTTCATCATACCACGGATCGTCTACCGGAATTCTGTCGGTTGATTCGTCATAGTTGTCAACAACGTCAGGGGGAGTGGAAACGTTAACGTAAACGATACAAATAATAACTATTAATATCATAAACATGAAGGAGGTAAAGCATCCTGAGCAGCCGGATCTTTTGTTGTTATTCATCAGAATTTTCCTCCTCCTTTTTAAGATCAAGCAACTCTGTAAGCTTTGAAATATTTGCTTCAAAATTCAGATGCTTTTTGATAACCATAGAATACGCAATGCGCTGACCCTTGGCATCCTTGCCTGAAATAAGATTAATGTTAACAAAGCAGAGAATGTAAAGTGCGATAACAAATGCGTAGAAAATTGTAGTTACGATATTTGACTTGTAAGCGCTTGTGAAGGAATATATTGTATGAACGCCAATTGGAAGTATAAGGCTGAGTGCAAGCCAAATTTTAGTGCCCTTGATCTTTTTCTCTTTGATCTTTCCGCCTTCCAGCATCTCTTTTTCGATGCTGTCAGCCATACTGTAGGTGTGCCATACAGTAAAGCAATAGCCCATAAAAATACCGAAGAAAAGATGTCCGGGTACAGACGTAATAGCACGCATAAAGAGAGTGTCCCATCCGTCGATCAGAGCATATCTGATATTTTCAACTGCGGCAAAGCCCATTGAAATAAAAGTGGAGTAAACAATGCCGTCGAAGAGATAATTGAAATTTTTGTTTTTTCTTGTAATAAAGAAAAGAATAAGCCATTTTGCGCCTTCCTCAATAATGGCAACCATTAATGAGAAAATGGAAAGATGAGTAATTTTATCGATTCGGTTTACGTAGGAGAGCATTCCGTCGAAGCTGAATATCATTTTGTCCGCATAGAGGGAATCGATAATACCTCCAAGCCAAAGCTCGGAATAAAGAGCGGGGAAAAATACAATTGCACCTGCAAAAAACAGAATGGCAAGGAGACCCAAGGGCTCTTTTTCTGTTTTATCCTTGAAGTAAATGTACGCACAAAGAAGCATTGCGGGCACAAGTGCAATAAGGGAAATGCCGAATGAAGCGTGATTCATAAAAATACCTTCCGTTTATTTTATATTAAATATTATACAATAATCGTTTAATATAGTAAAGGAATATAAATGCATTTTTAGTTGTCATAATTTATCAAATTTAGTGCATTGAATATACAAAATAAACAAAGTGAAAAAAGTTTAAAAAAATTCAAAAAAGGTGTTGACAAATGGGTTTTCCTTTAGTATAATAACAAGGCAGTCAGCGAGAGCTGATACGCGAGAGTGGCGGAACTGGCAGACGCGCACGTTTGAGGGGCGTGTAGTTCACACTGTACGGGTTCAAGTCCCGTCTCTCGCACCAAAGGATCACCGTAAGGTGGTCCTTTTTTGTGCGAATTTTAAAGGCACTTGAAGAAGAGCAGTTCTGTATAGACGAAACACACTTTTAAAGGCTTTAATAAATTCACTTTAATTATTTCAAAAAAAGAAAAATAATACTTGCTTTTCATAAAGTCTTATGATATACTATAAAGGCTGTGAATACAGAATATGCGGATGTGGCGGAATTGGCAGACGCGCTAGATTCAGGTTCTAGTGGGGGCGACTTCGTGAAGGTTCAAGTCCTTTCATCCGCACCAAAAGAGAAAGAGCACCAAGGGTGCTCTTTCTCTTTTGGTATGGTTATAAAATAAGGACTTGAAGGGGAGCGGTAGTGAATTGACAGTCCTGTGGACTGTCAAGAGCCGCGACTGACCGAGGAGCGTAGCAAAGCCGAAATATCCTCGGCTTTGCGGTGTCGCGACGAGACCAAGTCCTTTCATCCGCACCAAAGTAAAAAGACACCGTTTGGTGTCTTTTTTTCTTTGGTACGGATATACAAAAAGGACTTGAACGTGAGCGGTAATGAATGATATACCTCCGGTATAACCATTTTTTATCAAAGTTAAAAAAATGATTGATTCTTAACGTAAACTGTGGTATAC
>JAZRRC010000149.1:0-4250 GCA_045650355.1 Candidatus Avispirillum sp.
AATTTCCGAATACATTGCCATTTCCTTGAGAAGAAGATCAACGTATTCATCCTCAGTCGAGCTGTCTGTGCCTTCCATAACTACATATTCGCAAAATTTGCAGCGCTGCTTGCAGAAGGGAACGTGGATGTATAGAGAAAGCTCGTCAGCCTTCTTCCATTCATCTGTAACGAAGCTTCTGATTTCTGTTTCATCTGTGATTTTATACTGCATGAAAGATTTGGGTGTCAGAGGGTATGCAGTATTAGCATAATGATGATACAGCAAACCTGTTTCGTATACCTTTGAACTTTCCATATGATATCACTCCTTTGTTATTTACAAGTTGATTATATCACAATGATAATAACAAGTCAATAGTATTTGGAAAATATTTTCAAGGCAGTGTAATATATTTTTAAAATGCAAAAAAGCAGCACACACCGACTGATTCTGATCGGTATGTGCTACTTTTATGCGTTATATTAATGGCAATCCCAGTAGTTTTCTCGATACATAACAGCCAGCTTGTTGACGGATTCTCTCACGTTTGTGAAATCGATGTACATTTCCTTGCGTGCTTCGAAAATATACACGTTTGTTCCTTCAACAGGCTTTTCAGATGTGCCGAGGGCACAGCAAGCCAGCATTCTTTCAGTAAGCGAGAACAGTGCGGAGCATGTGAAGTCTGATTCGGGATTCTGGCTGTTAGCGAAAAGGGAAGCGCTGACAATCAGCCCGATATATTTCTTATCAAGAGCAGTCTCTCCTGAGTGCTCTGAGAAGAGCTGATAGGTTTTTGTAAAGACATCTTCAAAAGCATCGAAACGAACTTTGTTTTTTCTCTTCATTTCATGGCGAAGATCTTCCCAAGCCTTTGTAAGCTGCTCTGCCAATTCAAGTCTGTTATCTTCCATAGTTACCTCCTTGGAGATATTTGTACAGTTTATTTTTTATATTATATAACAAGATTAGCATAAAATCAATAAAAATCCCCATCGTTTTTGCGATGGGGATAATTTATTAAGCTTTTTGTGAGGGAATATGGTTTGCTGATACGTTTCTCTCCGTAAAATAATGTATGAGAGGCTTTTTCTTGTTTGGCAAAAATACGGAAATAACAACGTCTCCGGGATTGCTGCTATAATAAAATGACTGTGTAACCGTGGTAGACCATTTGTCGCCGCCATTGGTCTGATAATGGAGCAAAAAGGAACAGGATTCATCGGTGTAGGATATTTCCTTATCTACCAAAACGTCATGGCGCACTTCATATTCGTCGTAGTTTATATATTTTACGTTACGGACCGTCTTATTCAGGAAAAACAGAAACAGAACGGCAAAAATCAAAGCGGCTATAATGCAAAGCAGCGGTGATATCACCATAGAGTAACGCAGTCCTATAAATACAAAGCTCAAAGAGATGAGCAGAAGGGCTGAAACCGTGCGTCCTCCGATCAAGGTCATCTTTGCGTCTCTTTTGATTATTTCCGGCTCGGGAACAGTTGAAACTCTGATCTTCTTTTTGCAGGTAAGTATAAGCTTCCACAAGACAGCAACGAATAATGACGCAGCGGGCATCATAAATAAAAGAGTGTAAATACTGTTTTTCAGATCTGCCACCAGCGTCGAAGGATCCTCAGGGCTGATTTCAACCTGTATCTGTTTGCCTACGGGAGTAAGCCTGTCTGTTGAACTCTCATTTTCGTACTTTATGTTTTTATAGATTGTCTTATCTGCCGTATACGATATATATGAACGGTAGCGAGTTGTTCCGTCATCGTCGTAAGAGCTGTAATGTGTAACTGTTGCCGTAACCGTCATAGGATCTTCATAAACCCGAACGTAATGCTCTGCGGACAAAAGAAGGGTTACGGCAGCCCAGACAGATGCAATTCCGAGAAAGGCTAAGAAGAAATATACAAGTTTTTCAAAGAAGTTGCGTTTCATATTCTGTATCACTTTCGATCTTGTCGGTGAAATTTAGCATAGCTTTATTATAACAGAAAACCGATAAATAGCAATAAAAATCCCCTCGAAAACCGAGGGGATTCTTGATTAAAGTGCGCCGAAAATAAACTTGCAGGCAAAGAGGATAGCGATGATTGTAACTGTGATATCGCTCTTCTTATACTTGCCTGTGAAGAGTGTGATAAGCACGTAGGAGATAGCGCCGATACCGATACCGTTTGCAATAGAGTAGGTAAGGGGCATCATAACGAGGGTGAGGAATGCGGGAACAGCACTTCTCATGTCCTCCATATCAACCTTTGCGAAGTTCTTAAGCATAAGAACGCCAACGAAGATGAGTGCGGGAGCAGTTGCAGCTGCGGGGATGATGCTTGCAAGGGGAGAGAGGAACATACAAGCTGCAAAGCAAAGAGCTGTAACAAGGCTTGTAAGACCTGTTCTGCCGCCTGCGGCAACACCGGATGCACATTCAACGAAGGTTGTAACTGTGGATGTACCGCAAACGCTTCCTGCAAGAGTTGCAACGGAGTCGCATGTCATAGCCTTCTCGATGTCAACGGGGTCGCCGTTTTCGTCGAGCATGCCTGCCTCACTTGCTGTGCCGTAGAGTGTGCCGATAGTATCGAACATATCAACAAGGCAGAAGGTGATGATAAGCATGATAACGGAGAAAATGCTTCCGATCATTTCGCCGGAGAAAGCGTTCTTCCAGGATTCGCCCTGGAATACACCTGTGATACCGATCTCAGCAAAATCCTTGAAGGGCTGGATAACGGAGCCCATATCAAGGCTGGGGAGCTGCCATGTTGCAAGATAGTAGATAACTGTAGTTGAGATAATTCCGATAAGAACGGAGCCCTTAACGTTAAGCTTTGTAAGGATAGCGATGATAACAAAGCCGAGAAGAGCGATGATTGCAGGAGCAATATCAGCCCATGCCGCACCGTTGATCTTAACGAACTGAACGAGAGTGTACTGGTTGTCCTGAATGATTCCAACGTTCTGGAAGCCGATGAATGCGATAAAGAGGCCGATACCTGCAGGGATAGCCTTCTTGATGCAGTCGGGCATTGCCTTAGCGATGTAGCTGCGAACGCCTGTTACGGAAAGCACAAGGAAAACGAGTCCGGAAATGAGGATAACTACAAGACCTGCCTGATAACCCTTGATAACGTCGCCACCGTTTACGATCTGGGGAAGAACGAAGGATGTGAAGAAGAATGAGTTAAGACCCATTCCGCAAGCCTGAGCGAAGGGAAGCTTTGCATAGAATGCATAAAGCAGAGTACCGATAACGGCAGCAACGATGGAAGCGATGTAAACTGCGTTCCAGATTTTTGAGATGCCATCAATGTCGAAGCTGAAGCCGACGAGCTGATTTGGGTTTACAACGATGATGTATGCCATTGCAAAGAAGGTTGTAATGCCCGCGATGATCTCAGTTTTTACGTTGGAGCCGCGCTCGGGAATTTTGAAAAACTTGTCCACGATAAATCTCCTTTTGAGAATTTTAATATAGTATTATTCTACCAAACATAACATAATTTGCAAGTGTTATGTGAAAATTTTTATATTAATTTGAAAATCAATGTAATACAGCCAATTCCCATGAAAGCAGGGCTTTTTGAAATTATACCCTTAAAAAAGCAATTCCACCGCAAATTTGTATTCTAATGAAAAAAATGCTGACGAGAGTGCTTTTTGAACATTTCTACAAAATAGTTTTATAATATTTGCACAAAAACTGCAAATTGTCCAATAAAAAGCCAAAAAAGCTCGAAATACTATAGACTTTTGAGAAAAGATGGTGTATACTGTTATCAAGCTACAGAGGTCGTAGTAAATAATTTTTTTGAGAGGTGCATTATGGCAAACTATAAGAGTCTTTTCACAAGATATCTTGACATGAAGGATATCCGTTATTCTGAGCCTAACGACAACGTTGTTCGTATCGCTTATAGCGGAGACAACCTCAAGACAATCCCCGTATTCGTATTTATCGATGAGGACGGAGAGCCCATCTTCCAGTTCAAGTGCTGGGATATCGCTAACTTCAAGGGTAAGGAAGCTAAGGGCATCATGGCTTGCAACGATCTTAACAATGAGTATCGTTGGGTTAGCTTCAGCCTTGATAAGGATGCTGATATTATCGCTTCTATCGATGCATTTGTAACAGAGGATTCCTGCGGTGAGATCGGTCTTGCGCTTGTTCGTAAGGTTGTTAACATCGTTGACGATGCATATCCTACATTTGCAAAGAGCATGTGGTCTTAAGTTTATAGTCTTTAGAGAAAAAGGCT
>JAZRRC010000150.1:0-13400 GCA_045650355.1 Candidatus Avispirillum sp.
GGGAGAACGGAAAGCAACGTCGATCTTTGCAACGTCGATATCGCACTTTGCATATCCGAGAGCACAGAGGATTCTTCCCCAGTTTGCATCAGCGCCGAACATAGCCGCCTTTGTAAGAGAGGAGCAGATAACGCTCTTTGCACACTTCTTTGCAATCTCCTTAGACTTTGCGC
The DNA here is from genome assembly GCA_045650355.1 of Candidatus Avispirillum sp. Lineage (GTDB taxonomy): Bacteria > Bacillota > Clostridia > Oscillospirales > CAG-272 > Avispirillum. Next base: position 174 of record JAZRRC010000150.1, read on the forward strand.
CAAAAACCTTACACTCAAGAAGCTTTGTTGCGCCCTCTCCGTCGCCTGCGATGCAGCGGCAAAGATAAACTGTTACTGTGTTGAGGGCCTTCATGAACGTGTTGAAATCATCGCCCTCAGCAGTAATTGTATCGTTTCCTGCCATGCCGTTTGCAAGAACTGTTACCATATCGTTTGTGGATGTATCTCCGTCAACGCTGACCATGTTGAAAGTCTCTGCAATATCAGAAGAGAGTGCCTTCTGGAGCATCTCGGGGGAAATCGCACAGTCTGTTGTGATAAACACAAGCATTGTTGCCATATCGGGATGGATCATACCGCTTCCCTTTGCAATACCGCCGATGGAGCATACCTTGCCGCCCACCTCAAATTCAACTGCAATTTCCTTAACAGCTGTATCTGTTGTCATAATACCGTGAGCCGCATCGATGCTGTTGTCGCCAAGTCCCTCAACGAGAGCGGGAATACCGTCAGCAATAGGCTGAATGTTAAGGGGCTGACCGATAACGCCTGTGGATGCAACAACGATATCCTCTGACTTTACGGGAATAGCTTCTGCGAGAAGGTCGCACATCTTTTCTGCGATCTCGATGCCGTTTGCATTACAGGTGTTTGCATTACCGGAGTTGCAGATAACAGCCTGTGCAATACCGTTTTCAAGATGCTTTTTTGTTACGGTAAGGGGGGCGCCCTTAACAAGGTTTGTTGTATATACTGCAGCTGCAGATGCAGTACACTCACTTACGATAAGCGCAAGGTCCTTCTTTGTCTTGTTTGCGCGGATACCGCAGTGGATTCCGCTTGCCTTAAAGCCCTTTGCGGCACAAACGCCGCCGTTTATAATCTTCATGTTCTTAATTCCTCTTTAAATTTCAAGTCCCTCTGTAGGGTCAGCGCCGAGAACGTAGTTCATACACTCAAGAGCAGCACCTGATGCGCCCTTACCGAGGTTGTCATATACTGCTGTGAGAATGATTCTGCTGTCGTTGCCGTAGGCATAAACGTGCATAGCATCCTTGCCGGAGAGCGCTGCCGCAGAAAGGAAGCCGACCTCGGCTGAGTAGCAGTAAGTAACTACGGGACCTGTATACTTTGCCTTATACACGTTCTTAATATCTTCAAGTGTCTTGCCCTCACAAAGCTGGGAAGCAAAGAGAGGCACTGTCACACACATACCGCTGTAAAAGTCGGAAACGATGGGGGAGAAAATAGGCGCATTCTCAATTCCCGTAATTGCGCTCATTTCCTTCAAGTGCTTGTGAGTCTGTCCGAGAGCGTACTGTCTGGGAGCTCCGAGAAGCTCGGACACCTCGTCAGATTCATATTCTGCGATCATCTTCTTGCCGCCGCCGCTGTAGCCTGTTACAGAGTGGCAGGAAAGGAGAACGTCCTTTGAAATGACGCCTGCCTCAACGAGAGGATAAACAAGAGCGATAAATCCGCTTGCATGGCATCCGGGCACTGCAATTCTTCTTGCTGTGGGAAGCTTTTCAAAAAAGCTGTCGGAAAGCTCGGGAAATCCGTAAAGCCAGCCCTCCTGAGTTCTGTGAGCAGTTGAGGTATCAAGAACTACTGTCGTATCGTTCTCGATAAGAGAAACAGCTTCTCTTGCCGCATCATCGGGGAGGCAAAGGAATGCGATATCGGCCTCGTTGAGAGCCGCTTTTCTTGCATCAATATCCTTGCGGTGAGCCTCGTCAAGAGTGATGAGAGTGATGTCCTTTCTGTTTGAAAGACGCTCATATATTCTGAGTCCGGTAGTACCTGCGCTACCGTCAATAAATACTTTTTTCATAGTCTACCTTTTACCAAAACATAGAATATCGGTATTATATCACAAGCTGAATAAATATGCAACACAAATATTATCTTTTTTTTATTATAAGAAAGAAACAGCAAATTCAAATAAACCACTTCTTAAATTAGCTGTGTTTTTATGTATTTTGACGAAAACTCTATTGTATATTCTTTGTATATATTCTTTATATTTGTATATTTATACACCGTATTATAGCAGCATCTGCTGCTAAGTCCTCGTTGAGATCTGCGAACACGTCACCCTTCACTCCTATATATTCTGCCCTGAATGGAACACCGCTTGCAGCCTGAGGATATATAGCCCTTGTATGGTCAACAAAATAGGTATCGAAGCCTGATTTCTTGATCTCCTCGATGGAAAGATTTCTTGTCAGCTGATAAAGAATTGCCGAAACCATTTCGACGTGGTTAAGCTCCTCCACGGCAACGTCGGTCAAGATTCCGATCACTCTTGAATACGGCATTGTATACCGCTGACTGAGATATCTCGTTGATGCACCCAGTTCCCCGTCAGGACCGCCAAGCTGTGAGATAATGATCTTTGCAAAGGCAGGATTGGGATTTTTTATCTTTACGGGATACTGAAGCTGATTTTTATATTCAAACATTGTATATCCTCCTTAGTCTATCTGCCACGCCCAGCGGATATCCTTGCAGGGATGGCCCTTGGGAGTAATCTCGCCGAATATTGCTTCGTATTCTCTGACAGCCTCTTCATACTCTGCTTTTCTCTTCTCAAGATAAAGCCTTGCCTCGGGGCAATCGTGAGCATCAAGGTAAAGCATTGTATCGTAAACCGCAAGGCCAAGGGCAGCTATATGGCGAAGATAGCCGTGTCTGTCATTTGTTATCGGCATTGACATTGATTATTCTCCTTTCTTCTGCAGGGGGTGGGATAAAACGGAAGATCAAGCTCCTTGAATATCGTTCCGTTTGAAAGAGCTGTATGAGGGTCGTAAAGCTCTCTCCATTTCTGCATGGGAGAATATACCATAGCTATGGGTGCTTCACCGCAGAGATGACCGTTGTCGCCACCGCACACCGCAGTATTTGAGCATCCTCTCTGCTGACCGCTTCTGCGAGGGCTGCAGTTATTTGTGCCGTTCTGTGTGCCGCAGCCTGTTCTTACCCTTACCTCTTCCTGAGAAAAGGTGTTATTCTGACTGCAGGAGCAGCCCCTTTGACAGGTATTATTCTGTGCTCTTCTCGTACAGCCCCCTGTGCGACCCGAGTATCTTGCGCAGGGTGTTGCATTTTCGTTTCTGTAATTCAATCTATTCGTCCTTTCTTTGGATAGTCTTGAGCTCTCGCTCGCTATCAATATATGTGCCGAAGACCCTTCTTGACATACATAAAAACAGGATGGACGAATATAATCAATTACCAGACTATAGGGGGATATATGAACAGAGCAAAAAAATACCTTTTAAATGCCGTACTGCTCTCTTGCATTACTATAATAATCCGCGGTGTCACCGTCAGCTTTAACGCATACGTCACTCAAAAAATAGGAAGCGAGGCTGTGGGACTTTTCACTCTCGTTATGAGTGTATATGCCTTTGCAATTACTCTTGCAACGTCGGGCGTTAATCTTGCAGCAGTAAGGCTGACGGCAAAAAGGCTTGCTGTTTGTGAAGAGGCAGGAGCAGATGAAAAATCATTAAAAAAAGCTCTTCGTAGGGATATGATAGGATGTATCGAATACAGCCTGTTTTTCGGAATCTTCGCCTTTTTGCTTTTGTTTATTCTTTCCAACGTAATAGGAACGTACCTTCTTGCAGACAAGAGAACTATCCTTTCCTTAAAGGTCTTATCCTTTGCGCTGCCTGCAATTTCCCTTTCTTCTGCTCTTTCCGGATACTTTACAGGCCTTCGCAAAATTTATAAAAATGCAATAATCTCAATCGTTGAGCAGTTTGTGAAAATAACCATTACAAGCGCAGCCCTGGTTGTTATAGCACCAAAGGGGATCGAATACGCCTGCCTTGCAGTGGTCGGTGGCTCTGCAATTTCCGAAGCCGCTTCTCTTCTCGTTTCATTTGTTCTCTATCTTACGGATAAAAACAAAAGCGGTGGCAAAATAAAGAATATTCCAAAGGACAGAAAGTCTGCACTGACGAGATCTGCAGAGATCGCTTTTCCAATCGCCCTCGGATCCTATGTTCGCCAAGGTCTCCTTTGCGCCGAGCATATAGCTATCCCCGCAGGACTTCGCCGATACGGAGCAGGAGGAACAGGGGCCCTTTCCTCCTACGGAACCCTTCACGCAATGGCATTTCCCCTCATATTTTTCCCCTCAAGCGTTATCGGAGCCTTTGCCTCCCTTCTCATTCCCGAGCTTACGGAATGCAGTGCACTCGGGCAGAAAAATCAAGTGAAGCGGATTGCAGAAAAGGTAGTTCGATTCAGCCTTATATTCGCTTTTGGCTGCAGCGGATTGTTTCTTGCCTTCGGCAGAGATCTCGGCTCTTCCATATATTCAAATGCCGATGCAGGCTCTTATATCTGCGCATTTGCCCCTCTTGTTCCCATAATGTATCTTGATACTGCGGTGGATTCAGTCCTTAAGGGTCTCGGTAAGCAGCTTTATTGCATGAAGGTTAATATTCTCGATTCAGTCCTCAGCCTGATTCTCGTTCTGATCCTCGTTCCCCGCCTCGGTACTAAGGGCTACGTTATCTGCGTTTACGTAGCTGAGCTTGTTAATGCTGCCCTCAGCATCGGCAAAATGGTTAAGGAAACAAGGGTAAGGATGTCCCCAAAAGTCGTCCTTTTCCCTCTGGTATCGATACTGATAAGCGTCAGTATTGTCCATGCTTTTTGCTCATATTTTTCCTCTTTTGATACTGCTTTTTTCAAAATCATTCTTAGCGCATTGATTTATTCGTTAATAATAATCCCAAAAGGCAGTTTTTTTACAAAAAAATCGTACAAAAGGGAGAATCCTTCATTTACCCCTTGAAATTCATCGGCAAATGATATAATATATATGATGGTTTTTTGGGAATATTTCACAGAGGACAATGAGGGTAAAAATGTTTAATAAAAAGAAAAAGAAAAAAGAGGTTGACCTTTTAAACGGTCCGATCCTTCCTAAAATTATTTCGTACAGCTTAGTTATCATGGCGACCAATCTGATGCAGATGCTCTTCAACACTGCAGATATGATCATCGTCGGAAAGTTCGCAGGTAATGAATGTCTCGGTGCGGTTGGTGCAACAACTGCTCTGGTTTCACTCTTCCTCAGCCTTTTCACAGGCTTTGCTGTCGGTGTAAGCGTAATCACCACACATACAATCGGTGCCGGTGATATCAAGGGCTTCAAGCAGACAATGACAACTGCTTTCAGTCTTTCTATCCTGCTCGGTGCAATTCTTTCAGTTCTCGGATTTATCTTTGCAAAGTTTGCACTGGTTTTGATGGACACCCCTGCAGATCTTCTCCCTCTTGCAACCCTTTATCTTCGTATATACTTCCTTTGCATGCTTCCTCAGCTCTTCTTCCTTTACATGGCGTCTATCCTCCGTTCACTCGGAAACACAAAGACACCTATGTATATGCTGATGGTAGCCGGCGTTGTAAACGTTGTACTTAACGTATTCTTCGTTGTTGTATGCAAAATGGACGTAGACGGCGTTGCTCTTGCAACAGTAATTTCTCAGTATGTTTCCGCAGGACTTCTCCTGTACCACATGATGAAAACAGATGCTGTCTATAAGCTTGAAAAGATCGAATTCAAGTTCTATAAGGATAAGCTCACAAAGATCGTTGCAATCGGTATCCCCAATGCTGTGCACGGTGTTGTAATCTCCATCTCCAACGTATTTATCCAGGCTGCTCTCAATACCTTCCCCAGTATCGCTGTAACAGGCTCATCTGCGGCGGCAAATATTGAGACTTACGTATATCATATTCAGTCAAGCTTCCACCAGGCAGGTCTTACCTTCGTAGGTCAGAACTACGGTGCAGGTAAGTTTGACAGAATCAAGAAAACACAGCGCTGCTGTTACTTCCTTGTAATTTCTCTCGGACTCACATTCGGTGTACTCGCATATATCTTCCGCGAGCCTCTCCTCGGTATCTATATCAACGACGGCGAGGGTGCGGCAGAAGCGATCAGATACGGTGCAGAAAGAATGCTTTGTATCTGTGTTCCCTACTTCCTCTGCGGTATCATCGAGGTACAGACAGGTCTCCTCTGCGGCCTTGGAAAGTCCGTTTCCCCCTCTGTTATCACAGTATTCGGCTTCTGTGCGGTACGACTCATCTGGATCGCAACAGTATTCGAAAAGTTCCACAGCCTTACAGTACTTTATGCATGCTACCCTGTTTCCTGGTTCATCTCCATGGCGCTGCTCTATCTCGTATATCTGAGAGCAAAGAGACAGCTCTTCCCCAAGCACTATAAGCAGATTAAAGTAATGAACAAAAAGGGCGCTGCAGAAGCTTAAACAAAAAATTAACCTCCCCGAATCGGGGAGGTTTTTTTATATAAATTATTCTTCTAATTGAGCTTATCTAAAAAATTCATCGTCTGAAAAATAGCCCTCATATACCGTACCGTCAGCAAGAGTCAGCTTTCCCTTGCCCTCGCGCATATCGTACGCCCAGTCGCCCACGTAAACGTCGCCGTTGGCATAGTACATAGTTCCTTTTCCAAACTTGTTACCATTATTGAAATGACCCTCATAACGGTCACCATTAGCATAGATCATAGTTCCGTCAGAAAAGCTGTCGATCATCCATGTGCCTGTAAATTTACTGCCATCACTCCAGGTCATAGTGCCGTTACCTTGTCTTTTTCCACCATTCCAACTACCTTCATATACAGAACCGTCGCAATAAGTCATCTTTCCCGTGCCGCTTCGCCTTTCCATCCAAAACGTTCCTTCGTAAACAGACCCATCGGCATATTTCATGGTACCTTCGCCCTCAATAATTCCGCTCTTCCAATCGCCCGTATAGGACTTTCCGTCAGCCCATGTCATAGTTCCCTTGCCTTCAAATCTGCCATTCACAAAGGAACCCTTATATTCACTACCGTCTTTGTATTTGTATGTTCCTTCGCCGCACTGAGAACCCTTTTCCCATTTTCCCGTTGATGTTCCTTGAGAAGTTGTATAGGAACCGTTACCGTGACGGAGACCACCAAGCCAGTCTCCCTCATAGTATGAATCGGAGCTGTATTTCATAGTACCCTTGCCTTCGGGAAGACCGCTCACAAGATAGCCTGTGTAGGTGCCATCCTTGAGCTTTTTGTTTTCAACATAGCCTGAATAAGCATTGTCCGAATGGGCATCCGACATATATTCAAAGGTTATTTTATTGGTATTTTCCAAAAATGAAAGAGAATTTGTATCGGGCTTATCCAACCATCCAACGAGAAAAGCCGTAAGAGAATCAATATTGCTGCCCGAATTCATTACACTGTTATTAAACAGCTGATTTGTCAGCGTTTCAATTTCACTGGGATAATAATAATCAACTGCTCCAAAGAGGTGTAAAAACTCATGCTTGAATGAAGAAATATTATCGTAAAGTATAGCAAATTCAGTTGCACTGCTTGCTGCGCTTCTGTAAGCAACCGCTCTGCCCGGTCTGTTGATGAGGAATACACAAGCTACCTCGTCAACGTTATACTGCTTTTTAAGAGACGTAGTCATCTGCCAAACGCTTTTGAATCCAATAGCTCGGCATGCATCAGTAGTCCAAAGACCCGCAGTATTTGTGTCTATCTCACTGTTAAGTGTAGCAGTGAAATAGGCGGTCTTGGTTTTAAGCGTTGTTCCGTAGGATGTGGCACTGCTGCAAAGCGATTTGCAATCAGCCTCGAGAGTTTCCTTAACAGAGTTTTTTTGGCTTTCACTATAGGTACTCTTAGGCTCGTTTACAAAAATAAAGCAACACAAAACATCACCCGTAAGGGAAATATTTATACCTTTTTCCTTGTACTGCAAAAAATAATTATTCTGCAAGTGCTGGGGAACAGACGGGATCTCTATTATATCTACTTTATCGTCACCGAGAGGACTTGATGGAACCGTCGCGCTCCCGTTTCCTGTATTGGAATCAGGCTGCTTTTGCGGCTTATCCTTTTCTTGACTGTCCGTGTCGGGAGCAGTAGTAGTTACTTCCTCTGCTGTTGTATCGTCGGGAATAGTCGTTTCCTCTTTTTCGTCGTCACCATTTACTCCCGTAGTATCGTTTGTAGTTGTATCACCCGGAATATCAGTACCGGTAGTAACTTCTGTATTTTTATCAGTATTATCAACAGTATTTTTCGGCGTACCCAAAACAAGCAGCAAAACTACAAGAAGTATGCTTAAAGCAACAATAGCACCGTATATAATTACTTTCTTATTGTTTTTGAAAAAGCTTTCGATCAACTCAGAAAAATTATTGGAATTTGATTTCTTCATTAGTTTGTACCTCAACGTTGAGTTAATGTAATTATACCATCCTACGTGTTTGTTTTCAAGAATTCAGTAAAAATTTAACCTCCACTCTGTCGGGGAGGTTGTATGTATAAACTTCCGAAACAAAACAAATATCTTTTTCTCTCAACTCTCGAATGTCAAAATCATAGATCATTTTCATCAATCTAATAATTCTCCATTCCCCAAAAGCTCGTCAACGCTGACGCCGAAATACTCGGCAAGAGGCAAAAGCAGTGTTATATCAGGAAGACTCCCTCCCCTTTCCCACTTGCTGACCGCCGCATTGGTAACGTTCAAAACTTCCGCAAGCTGCTCCTGAGTAATACCCTTACTCCGACGCAGCTTTTTTATGTTTTCTCCTATCGCTATCTCCATATAATTTATTTCCTTTCTATTCGGTAATACCCAAGATCATAGGCTATACCATGCTTTGAAAATCCGTTTTTTTCTTCTCTGACAAATTGCATTCCGCACTTCTCTGCCACACGTCCTGACGCTTTGTTTTCAAGTATATAACTAATCTCAACGAAACCACATAACAGATTGTTAAATGCAAAATCAATAACCGCGAAAACAGCTTCGGTCATTATACCACGATTCCACCATTTTCTTCCTATACAATAACCAATATCAAATCCGCTCTCCCCAATGCGGCTACCGCCTATACATCCGATAACATCACCTTCAAATTCAATAGCCCAATAATAAAAACTATCAGAACTGTATTTTTCCAAAGATCGTGAAATCCACCAGACAGTATATTCCTTATTGGGATGAGCATACCATGTCAAATATTTTGTAACCTCAGGATCACTCGCCCAATTATTAAACATGGAATCCGTATCGTCCAATGCAAAGCGGCGAAGCTTCAATCTGCCAGTTATTATTTCTCTTGTACCAAAATCATTCATTATTATCACCTATAATTTAAATCGTACTTTTATTATAACTTCCTAAAAACATCCAGCATATGATTTGATGCTCCGATCATATCTGCTCGCTCACAGATACAATAATGCAACTTCATATACATCTTAAAGGTGGAATCATCCATCTCATCTACTGCGCTTCCGATAAACCTTGTGAGCATATCGCTTCCTACATAGTGAAGTCTTTCCGTGTTGAAATGGCTCATAAGTTCATCAATTTCTTCTTTTCTGTAAAGTGTAAATACTTCTTTTGGAGTAGAACTGAGTTTAAAAGTTTCAAAATCGATCAGATGATCGTACTCTCCATCTTTGAATCCAGAACGCAAAAAACCAAAGTGATATACGGATATATCATTATTACAATAAGCAACAAAAACAACACCGCCCTTCTTGGTTACGCGAATTGCCTCACTTATAGCCGAAATCTTATCATCTTCGGTATATAGATGATACATAGGACCAAGAAGTAGTGTAATATCATACTGCTCGGAAGGAATATTTCGAAGAACTACCGCATCACCTTGCTGGATAGTTACATTCTCTCCAGGCTTTGTGTTAGCCTTGAAAACCTCAATATTACATTCCATCAGCTCCACCGCGTCAACGCTGTAACCATTCTGTGCAAAATAGTGAGAATACCTGCCTGTCCCCGCGCCGATTTCAAGTATGCGCATCCCTCTTTTCAGATATTTCTCAATATAATGCACCGTAGTAAGAAACTCTACACTTCCTCTCCTGGTAATCAAACGAACGTCTTCATCATGGGTCGTATAATATCCGGTTAATGCTTCAATTCTTTCCATGATCTTCCCTCCTTATTGAAATAAAAAACGGTGCAAATCGAACTCCAATTCGACTTACACCGTGAATAACCAAAAATAATATAACAATGAAAAAATTATATAAAATTTGGGTATGACAATGTAAGCCCCGTTCGATCATCATGCTGATCGTTCCAAAGCTTTGCGACATTTTTGGTATTCATCATAGCTATTGTACATTTCATAACTGTCATACCTCCTTGTTTTTTTAGATGGCTAATTATAACTCCGTCTTAATACAATGTCAACACATTATTTAAAATTCAAATTTGACCGTTAGTTGAGTTAATTTCAATCTCTTATTGTAGCCAACGGAAAGCTCGATATCTTATACAAAAAGCTGTCGCTTCTGCGACAGCTTTTTTCATTTATAAAATAATATTATATCTCTCCCTCAGAAAACGTAAGAACATCCTTTGAAGGACGGGTCTTATAAAGCCCTCTTGTAAAATCGGGGATCTGCTGAGGTGCGCCGCCTTCCTTAATTGACTTTTCGGAAAGGCAGGAGATTACCATCCATGATGCCGCATCATAAACGTCGCACATCATCTCTTCACCACTCTTCAGGCGCTCAACAAACTCACGAAGCTCAATATAGTCCATTCCTCCGTGACCTGCTGCAAGTGCTTCTGCAGTTATATCTCTCCACTCTGTGGGGAGCAGGCAGGTATATTTATCGGCGCTGTTGTTATAATTATTGAAAAATTCAATACCGGTCCAATACTCTCTGTCACCGTCAAAGAAAACACTGTTGGAGGACTGCTCATACATTCCTTTAGTGCCTCTGACGGTAAATTCTCTGTTATATGAACGGGGCAAGGATGTATCAAGTCTCAGCACCATTGTCTCGCCGTTTTCACAGGTGATTATAGTCGTAACTACGTCGCCCTGCATAAAATCTACACCGATGAGGTCGGGATTAACATTATCACGGTTTTTCTCCACGTATTCCTCCATACCGAAGGAGCCGGAGGCAACTGAGACAAGAGACACCATTCTGTTACCGCGATTGATATTCAGAACCTTTGCCATAGGGCCAAGCTCATGGGTAGGATAGTTTTCACAGTTTCTGTGGAGATACTCGTTAAGTCTGTAATGGCGGTTTTCCTTTCCTCTGACAACTTCATATCTAAGGTCATGAGAATAAGCACCGCTTACGTGAACTATTCTGCCAAAGGCTCCGGTTCTCGCAATAGCAGTTGCGAGAAGCTCATCTCGGTTATAGCAACAGTTCTCCATAAACATAAAAGGAGTTCCGGTTTTTTCATAAGTATCAACAAGCTCCCAGCAATCATCAACGGAATATGCACCGCCAACCTCAAGCGCAACAGCCTTGCCTGCCTTCATGGCATCAATCGCAATCGGAAAATGCATACACCAATCAGTTGCAATGTATACAGCGTCAACGTCCTCTCTTGAAAGAACTTCCTTATAGTCCTGCGTTCCAAAAGGAGTATTACCCTTCTTTTCTTTTGTGATATCAATACCATTTTCGACACGGTCAGCATATTTATCACATATTGCGGTGACCTCAACATCATCAAATCTGAGCAGATTGTAAGTCATATCGCGACCGCGACATCCAAATCCGATAACGCCAATTCTGATCTTTTCCATAATTCCCTCCGAAAAAGCAATCATTATAAATTGATTTTAACAAAAAAGTAATTTTAAGTCAATAAAATGAAAAACATAATACTGTAATAAAATTCGCCCGTCTCGCTAAATACATTCTCCAAATCAGTTGTTTACTAACGGAATTTTCTTTGATATACTAAAGCTGTAAAACAGATGCATCGGTTTAATAAAACACGAAAGGAATTTATTATGATAACCTTCGGACAAAGATTAAAGATATTGAGAAAGGAAGCCTCTCTCACACAGGGAGATCTTGCAGAGCAGCTTATGGTAACGGTACAGACCGTTTCAAAATGGGAATGCGACACATCCATGCCCGATATATCTCAGCTTATCCCCCTTTCCTCACTCCTCGGAGTAACTACCGACTGCCTTCTCGGCGTGGGAGGAAACGAAAAAGAGGATAGAGAAAAGCTGTGGAAAGAGCTTGAAAATATAGATAAATATTGTCTATGCCTAACATATGAAGATAACGCTGCATATAAAAGTTATGAGGTATGTCGTGAATATTCAAAAAAATATCCACTTGATTACTACGTAAAATATCGTTGTGCTGATGAAATTATGTTTTTCATTGAAAGCTCAGAGCGATACAAATTCTCAATTCCCGATGACGAAAAAAACTCTTTATTTGAAGAAGGCTTGAAATATCTTAAAACTCTGATTAGCCAAGATAAAGATCCATCAAATCAAATAGCCGCAAAAGAAAGACTCGTTGACTATTATTTATATATAAACGATTATTCAAAAGCGGAAGCAGTAGCAGAAGAGCTTCCGGATATATACACATTGAAGCTTCAAGCTATAATGAAAATTTATGATAAGAAAAAAGATTATGAAAAATGTATAGAAATCTCTAAAGACATTTCATACTATGCAATTTGCTGTTTTCTTGAAAGTATGTATATCCGTGGCAGAAGAATATCAATATTGGGAAATGTTAAGAAAGAAGAAGCAATTAAGGCGCACCGTGAGTATGAACATATTGCAAGAGAAATATATAAAATATCCCCCCATCCAATGACAAGATGGGAGGTTCTAAGAGCGATTTGGTGTATATCAAACGACTGTATAGCAATATCCGATTTTGACGGTGCTTTGACCGCACTTGAAACTATGCGAGACTTCGGTGTAGAATGTTATAACCAACTCAAAGATAATGGTGCAACTAATGAAGAACTTGAAGAACACAAAGCACTTATTCAAAACAGCCTTAAAAGGGGCTACTTCCTCTCCCTCGGAAATCCAGATAACGTAATTGACAACGATCCCCGATTCAAAAAATGTCAGGAAGATATCGAAGCACTAAAATAAATACTCCCCCCTCATACACGCAAAAAAACGGCTGTTTCGGCAGCCGTTTTCTTTTTACTTGATTCAAAGAAAAAGCAACCGCGGTTACGGTTGCTAAATTACAATATAAAAAGCGAAAGCGCTATGTTGATTGAAAACCGAATAAAGAATCTTACAGCAAACAAAGTGAGTATCTTAGAACTTTGTAGTTCAAGCCCTCGGTCTATTAGTATCGGTTAGCTGAACACATTACTGTGCTTACACCTCCGACCTATCAAACTCGTAGTCTAC
>JAZRRC010000151.1:0-5185 GCA_045650355.1 Candidatus Avispirillum sp.
CGTTAAGATCGTAAACGAGGAGCTTATCCGCCTTATGGGAAGCACTCAGTCAAAGCTTGAGATCGCTTCCAATCCCCCTACAGTAATCATGATGTGCGGTCTCCAGGGTGCAGGTAAAACAACCCACTCCGCAAAGATCGCCGCTCTTTATAAGAAGCAGGGTAAAAATCCTCTTCTCGTTGCCTGCGATATCTACCGCCCCGCAGCTATCAAGCAGCTCCAGGTTGTAGGTGAGGCAATAGGTGTTCCCGTGTTTGAAATGGGAACGGAAAGTCCCGTAAAGATCGCAAAGGAAGCACTTGCCTACGCTAAGCGCCACGGCCACGATATGGTGTTCCTCGATACAGCAGGACGTCTCCACATTGATGAAGTTCTGATGACAGAGCTTTCTGATATTAAAAAAGAAACCAATCCCCACGAAATACTCCTTGTAGTAGATGCAATGCTTGGTCAGGATGCGGTCAACGTTTCTAAGTCCTTTAATGACCTGCTTGATATTACAGGCGTAGTTCTTACAAAGCTTGACGGTGATACTCGAGGCGGTGCGGCACTTTCCGTTCGCCACGTTACAGGAAAGCCTATCAAGTTTGTGGGAACGGGAGAAAAGCTTGATACGATCGAGCCCTTCTACCCCGACAGAATGGCATCAAGAATCCTCGGTATGGGTGACGTGCTTACCCTTATTGAGAAGGCCGAGCAGGCAATCGATGAGAAAAAGGCAATGGAGCTTGAGAAAAAGCTTCGCGAAAACACCTTCACTCTTTCCGATTATCTCGATCAGCTGAGACAGCTCAAGAAAATGGGCAGCCTTGAAAGCATCCTCGCTATGATGCCCGGCATGAACACCGGCGCCCTCAAGGATGCACAGATCGATGAAAATGCTATGGCAAAGACTGAGGCGATCATCCTCTCCATGACTCAGAAGGAGCGCGACCGCCCCGACATTATCAACGGATCCCGCCGCAAGCGTATTGCAAAAGGAAGCGGAACGTCTGTTGAAGAAGTAAACCGCCTTATGAAGCAGTACGAGCAGATGAACAAGATGATCAAGCAGTTCAGCGGTATGGGCAAAAAAGGCAAGAAAAGGATGAAAATGCCGTTTAACTTCTAAACGGGTTTTTATATAAATTAAATCAAAAAACAAAATCAAAAACAATTTTTGGAGGACAAAAAAATGGTTAAGATCAGACTTAGAAGAATGGGCGCAAAGAAGGCTCCCTTTTACCGTGTAGTTGTTGCAGATTCCCGCTATCCCCGTGATGGCCGTTTCATCGAAGAGGTTGGTACTTACAACCCCATGACAGAGCCTGCTACTGTTAAGCTCAACAAGGAAGCTATCGACAAGTGGATCGCTAACGGCGCTCAGCCCACAGATACTGTAAAGGCTCTCATCGAGAACTACTCTGACGCTGAGTAATATCGGCCCGGAGGACTTCAATGATAGATCTTGTACGCCTTCTTGAGGATATGGCAAAATCCATCGTTGATAACCCTGATGAAGTTAAGGTTACCCAGGAAATCAACGGCGACAATGTCACTCTCACACTCAAAGTCGCTGAAAGCGACATGGGCATGGTAATCGGAAAGCACGGCAATATTGCAAGAGCTATTCGTACTGTTACCAAAGCAGCCGCAAAGCTTGCGGATATGAAAGTTAATGTTGAGATCAGATAACTCACAAAAAATCCCTGCATAGCAGGGATTTTACTTTTTTATCATTGATTTTTATTAAAAATGATATATTATAGAATTATAAAGATTTGGAGGTTAGCGTGAAAATTTTGAAAAGTCTAAACTTGTAGATTTGCTTTTTCACGCCAAAACTCTCCCTAAAAATGGGACCCAACCCATTTTTGTTTCTTTAGAAACTCGGTCGAGTTACATTATTCGGAATTGGGGTAACTACATGGAATTCTACACTTCCTTTGGCGAAAAGCGCCCTATACGCCTTTGTGAGGCGACACGTCGTTTCGCATATGATTCTTTATATAATCACAGATACGGACTGGAAACCAGAAAAAATCCCTGTATCAATATAAGCTCCGATAAGGATTTCTGGGAATTGTCCCATGTGAAGAAGTATGACAGAATAATCAGAGAAATTGTCCTCAATGCTCCCGTGCGAATCTGCGATGGCGAAAAGCTTTCCTGCAGCGCAACATTTGGCGATGCTATCGACCATTGGGTTCCCGCAACGGTAAATAACGAGCATATTTTTCTCAGTATTTCACATTTAACTATAAATTTTGAAAAGGTCCTTTGTCGCGGCATCAACGGCATTAAAGAGGATGCTTATAACAGCTTAAAGACCTGCACTGATGATAAGCGGGAGTTTCTCGAAAGCTGTATTTTGTCAATTGAATCCTTTGAGATATGGATCAAAAGATATATCGAAGCACTGAATGAAAAAGGCTACGAAGAGAATGCAAAAATGCTTTCAAAGGTTCCCTTCTTTGCTGCCGAGACATTCTATGAAGCAGTACAGTCTATATGGGCAACTTTTGCCTTTTGCCGCCTTTGCGGCAACTGGCCCGGCATCGGTCGCATCGATACTCTCCTTGGAAAATATCTTGAAAAAGACCTTGAAAACGGAATTCTAACCATAGATGATGCAAGAGAGATACTCGCCCATTTCTTTATTAAAGGATGCGAGTGGATAACTGGCGATGGTACAGAAAGCGGTGATGCTCAGCACTATCAGAATATCGTTCTCGGTGGATGCGATGAGGACGGAAATGACGTAACAAACGACGTTACCTATCTTGTTCTCGATATAGTTGAGGAGCTTGGTATTTCAGACTTCCCTATTTCCGTTCGTATTGGCAAAAGCACTCCCGAAAAGCTTATAAGAAGAGCCTCCGAGGTTATGAGATACGGCAACGGCATCATAGCGATATACAACGAGGATACTGTAATCGAAGCGCTCATGGGTAACGGTTACACCTTAACGGAAGCTCGAGGCTTTGCAAACGACGGCTGCTGGGAGGTTATGCTTCCCGGAAAGACATATTTTACATACCACCCCTTCGATTCCCTTGCTCTTTTGCAGAAAAAGACCTTGAAGGACTACTCGGGCGATGCTGAATTTAATTCCTTCGAGGAGCTTTATAAAAGCTATGTTGCAGATCTTTCGGGCGAGGTATCAGGAATTCACGAGATGTGCAAGGAAAAGCTTAGAAACAAAGGAAAGCTTTCCTATGCGTGGAACGACAGTGTTCCCTGCACTGTGATTTCTCTGTTTGTGGACGACTGTATTAAAAACGGAATTTCATATACAGACGGCGGTGCTTCCTTTACTGTATATTCCCCTCATCTCGGCGGTCTTGCAGATACGGCAAACAGCCTGTATGCTCTGAAAAAGCTTGTTTTTGATGAAAAGAAGGTCACCTTTGGCGAGCTTATGAAAATCCTTTCAGGTAACTGGGAGTGTGCTGAAGAGCTTCGCTACTATGCCCAGACCACACTTGAATATTACGGTAATGATAACGACGAGGCTGATGCCATAGCATCAAGCATTCTTTCGGATTTTGCAGATATCTGCAATAAGTTGGAAAAAACCTCTACCTTTAAATTCCCCGCAGGAGTCAGCACCTTCGGCAGACAGATCGAATGGAGAAATTACAGATATGCCCTCCCCTCAGGTCAGCTTGCAGGAAGGGTTCTTGCAAACAATATGGCTCCCACACCGCAGACAGCCTTTAAGGGCCCCACAGCAATTATAAATTCCTACTGCAAGGCAGACCTTAAAAGAATCGCAAACGGAGCTGCTCTTGATATTCGCATTATGCCAAAGGACGTTAATGGCGAGGTGGGAATAAATATGCTCTGCGGTCTTATAAAAGCCTTTTGTAAGCAGGGCGGCTTCTTTATGCAGATAGACGTTGCCGACTCTTCTATCCTGAGACAAGCGCAAAGTACCCCCGAGGACTTCCCCGCTCTTGCTGTCAGAATAGCAGGCTGGAACGCAAGATTTGTCACCCTTTCAAGAGAGTGGCAGGATATGATAATAGATAATATAGAGAAATGACGGAGCTTTCACTCCGTCATTTTTCTATAGCGTAATTTTAACTTCTGTGCCCTCTTTATCATGTATATCTACAAGTACAAATCCCGGATTTTTTTTCGTAAACGTTCTAAGGACTTTCATTAATTCGTTAACGGATTTTTTATGCTCCTCCGAATTACCGGTTACCTCGTTGGCTTTGAGCAAAAAGCTTTTGATTGCAAAATACGGTATGGGTATGCTTTTTTCGCTCTCCGGTTCTTTGATATGAATCTTTACCATATCACTCCACCTCGATAATTACGATACCGCCGTCAGCGCTTTCTATTTCAACAAGCTTTCCTATGACACCGTTGTGCACCATAGAAAGAATAGATTTAAAATCTATCTTCTTGAGATCAAGATTTCCGATATTAAAGCTTCCCATTGAATCATTCTCTGACATAAGAATAACAAGGGCGAGAGGCAAATTGATCTTTACCTTATCTCCTTTATCCTCCACATGGAGATGAAGCACCATTTCGGAAGGATCCTTACGAACGGATTGGTCAATAACAGCGACCTCTTTGGTAGCTTCTCCGTTAAGGAGCTCATCAATAGTCGTATGATAAATTTTTGCGATCTCGGGAAGAAAAGTAATATCGGGGCAAGAGACGTCGTTCTCCCATTTAGATACTGCCTGAGGTGTTACACCGAGATGTTCGGATACGTAATCCTGTGTGAGTCCTGCTCTTCTTCTCATATCTGCGAGCTTCTGTCCGATTGTCATTTTCATATTTCCTTTCTCTGTTATATCTATTGCTTGCCGGCAATTAAATATTAACAGAAAAAATATACCATTTGAATGGAACAAAGGTTGTTTTAGGTTAACCGTTAGTTTAGTTAGGTGTAAAACGCCAGTTAATTTTAATAAAGGCAGGAAACGAAAGTCTCCTGCCTTTAAAATCAGATCATAAGATCTCTCATATACTTGATTGTGTACTTAACACCCTTCATACCCTTTTCGCCTGTCCAGGAGGGGGAATGAGGCTCGATGGAAAGATATCCGTCGTAATCGTACTTATAAAGGATTGCCATGAATCCTCTCCAGTCGATAGCATCAAGACCTGCGGGGGGGTTATCATAGTTGCGGTGATCAAATCCGTGGCCGATGATCTCATCATTGAGCTGAGAAAGAAGCTC
>JAZRRC010000152.1:0-16054 GCA_045650355.1 Candidatus Avispirillum sp.
AGGGTCCGCCTGCAAGGATTACAGGGAATTCCTCGCCGCGGTCTGCACTTCTCATGGGAATGCCTGCAAGACTGAGCATATTGAGCGCTGTTGTATAGCAAAGCTCATACTGAAGAGTGAAGGCAACGATATCGAAATCTCTTACGTTATCACCTGATTCATGGGCAAAAAGAGGAACACCGTGCGCTCTCATCTCAGCTTCCATATCTGTCCATGGAGCGAAAACTCTTTCGCACCACACGTTTTCCATCTCATTAAGAACACCTGTGAGGATTCTCATACCGAGGTTTGACATACCGATCTCATACGTATCGGGGAAGCAGAAGGCTACGCGAAGGTCTACCTTTTCCTTATCCTTATAAATGCTTCCGGGCTCACCGCCTGTATAGCGGCCGGGCTTCTGTACTTTGGTTATAAAGCTTTTAATATCTTCTCTCATTATATTAGTAAGGGCGGAGTTTTCTCCGCCCTTCCTTTCGATTATCTTACTATAAGTTTTGTTGTGATAACAACGGGGATGAGCCAGAAGAGCTGGCAAAGAACTGTATATGCGCTGAACATACTTGTTGCAAAGATACCGGACATAAGAACTACTGCCACGATAACCGCATTAAGTATTGCAGAAATTACACCGATGGCAAATCCTGCCTTCTGTGCAGAGAGGATCTTATCGCAGCTGGCAACTGTATGAAGGAGAGCCTTCGTATTGCCTCTGGAAACGATACCACCCTCAGCATGCTGAGAATACTTTGTGATTTCTTCTGTATTTTTATACTTGATAACACGCATTGCGTAGTTATTCTGAGGAAGCTGACCGAGGATCATCTCTTCATCAATATTGGGGTCAAAGGTCTTTACGCATACGCACATTCCGCTTCCTGTGAGCTGCTTGAGAACGTACTCAAAATCAGGATCGAGAATATAATTCACTATCATCTTAGCTACAAGCTTGCGCTGATAGATCATATACATTACAGAGCAATCTGCGGGAATTTCGGAATTCTCAGCAACGATATCATCAGGAATAAGGATACCGTGTCTTGCAAGAGCCTGGGCTCTGCCGAACATAAGACTTCTTCCGTTTACCTCAGCCTCGATATATCCGGAACCTGTTTCAAGAATACGGACATTCTCGGAATGACCGGTTTCCATAGTAGCAACCTCGAATACGTCTGCAAGAGGTCCGCCTGTCGCGGAGAATACGCTTGCCGCATAATAAAGAACCTTATCGATACGGCTGTTATTAAAGAGTCTTACGTTTCTTACCTTTACGGAATAAGAGGGGAATACGTTTACGTCATCAAAGGAAATAACACCGACTCCGGAATATTCCTCAATGCTTCCCTCACCGATGATGGTGCTGTCGCTGTCATATGCCTTGCGGTTTGCACGGTAGAAGGGATAGCATCCGACAATTACCATGGAAGCAGGAACAGCAGCGCTGAGAACAGAGAAGCCAACGTTTAAAGGCTGGGATTCCTTGATAACAAAGGCATAGATTGCAACAACTACTGCAAGAACTACGGAAATCACACAAGCAAGACCGATAACAGAGCGGCTTACTGTTCCCTTTGTCTTTGTTCTCCAGAAGTAGCCGTCTACAAAGTCTGTCTTCTGAATCTTAATAATATCTCCCTCGTCTGCAGCCTGAGAATCCATACCCGCAACAGCTTCACTCTCGAGAACAGAGTCTCTCTGAGAAAGGCGGCGCATTACGTACTTGGGCTTCTTAGAGGATATGATATTAAAGCTGAAAATCTCACGGCGAACTGTCATATATTCATTTACTGCTGTAAAGAAAAGACAAAGTGCCGCAGCAAAATTGAACATTCTGGGCTGAACGTCAGGAGTTATCATTATTGCCATAGCAACTGAGTTAACAATTGCGGCAACTGACATTATTGCAGGAAGGCAATCTACAGAGGGCTTCATGCTGATCGCATCTTTAATACCCTTGAGAACTGTTGAGCCTACTAATGCAACAAGGAAAACAAAGAGCTGAAGATCTGCCATTATGTGAACGATGGGATATACCTTAGGATCAAAGGCTCCGCCGTATGAACCACCAAGCACAGGAATATTTTCAAATACAAACAAAGCAGCAGTCAAAGCAAATGCAATGATCATTTTCCAGAAGGATATCTTATTGCGCTTTCTGTATTCGTCTGCGATATCGCCATTCTGAGCAATATCAGTATATTCGTCTGCACCAAAGCGGTTTGTTCTGTCTACCCATTCCTCCTGATCTGCAACATAATCATCAGTTGCCTGGGTAGCAGCATCCTCGCCCATTGTCTTAGCAAGCTCATCCTCCATGCCGAGAGCAACCATGAGGCTGATATCAGTCTCGTCAAGCTCATCAACAGGGGCACCGCCGGTTACTTCATTAACGAGGTTTTCAAAATCCTTCTCCTCGCTATATTCCTCATCCACAGGAGCTTCTTCATAATATTCCTCCTCATATTCCTCGATAGGGTCATTATCGAAGAAATCATCATCAGGAAGAACGTCCTCATAATAAACTCCGTCAGCAGGGGCTACGGAATCATCGGGATATGCGGCACCGTAATCTTCTTCGGGAAGTAATTCACCGAAATCAACAGGCTCAACCACATCTGCGTAATCTGAATAATCCTCAGCCTCAGCAGGAGCATAGGAAGAAAAATCCTCCTCAGCAGCAAAGTCACCGAAATTGGGCTCCTCTGTTGCATACGCCTCATAAGCTTCATCAGAAGCATCGAATCCAGAATAATCCGCTGCTGCTTCTTCAACAGGGGTGCTTTCCTCAAAGAAAGACTGGGCAGCAGCATCAAGAGATACAACCTCTTCTTCAGCTTCGGCCTCTACCTCTGCATACACCTCATCATATACGGATGCAAAATCATCTTCTTCAAAAACAGGCTCTTCAAAAACAGGAGCCGCGGGAGCAGGCATCGGCTTTCTCTCTGCAACCGGTGCAGGTGCTTTACCTGCCGCCTTCTCTCTGGTTGCTATAAAGTCCTGATATGTAGCGCTTTTCTTTTCACCCGTTGCAGCTTCACCTGCAGGCTTAGACTTCTGAAGTCTTGTCAGCAGGTCCTGAGCAGTAGGCGATTTCTTGTTACCGTTGTTATCGCTCATATTTATGACCTTCCTTTCTATTTATTATGCTCGACTACAGCATAAGGACAGCTTCGTTATTTAAAGCCATCGTCAATCTTTAGCCCCACGTCGGGGACTTAATTTATTTTCCTTCTCTTTGCATTCTTGCAGCATGACAGAGAACTACCGATGCCGCTGTTGAAACATTGAGAGAGTTAACCTTTCCATACATAGGAATTGAAACGATAAAATCACTTTTTTCCTTTATCGCTTTTCCTACACCGAAGCCTTCGCTTCCGAAAACAATTGCAGCAGGTGTATTGAAATCTGTTTCGTAGTAGGCTGTGCCTCCTGCCTCTGCCGCAAAAATCCAAAGACCTTTTTTCTTCAGCTCATCTATTGTTGCTGAAATATTTGTTACCTTTGCAATGGCCATATGCTCAAGAGCACCGGCAGATGCCTTGGAAACAGTTGCATTAATACCGACGTTACGACGCTTGGGAATAATAATTCCATGAGCACCGGAGCACTCTGCACAACGGATAAGTGCGCCCATGTTATGAGGGTCTTCAATTCCGTCTGCAATTACGATAAGAGGAGTTTCTCCTCTTTCTGCGGCAATTGCAAGAATACCGTCTACATCCGTATATTCCTTTTCAGCCGCCATTGCAACAACACCCTGGTGGTTTGTTCCCTGAGACAGAGAATCGAGCTTCTCCTGAGTAACCTCAACAACAGGGATTTTCATTGAGATAGCCTCTGCTACGATTACTGTGAGAGAGCCTTCTCTTATGCCGCTTTTAACAAATATCTTATCGATGCTTCTGCCGGATTTCAGAAGCTCTCTTACGGAATTTCTTCCAACTACCACACCCTCGGATACAGTCTCACCATCGTTGCGGCGAAAATCGTTTCGGCGTCCGTCATTACGTCTGCCCTTGCCCGATTCTGTATCACGGGAACGGTATTTCTTATTCTTATTCTGTGTGCCTTCCATCAAAGACCGATCCTTTCTTTTTGGGAAATGCTACTACTTATGCAATTATACTTATGTATTATAACACACTTTTGCGGATTTGTACATATATTTTTATAAAAAAACTATCCGCTCAAATTGCAAAAATATGTGAATTTATATACATATTGTATTTATACACACATAAGCATTCAACAAGTAGTATGTCAGCATTTATACAAGCGACCTTCGCACAAGCAAATCCCGTTCCTTTCATGGGGCTCTATTTCGTTGCGGACACAAAAAAAGAGAAGGTATGCCGAGGCACACCTTCTCTTTTCGTAACATATATGCAAATGCAAATAGATTACTGTTCCTTCTTTGCAGCAAAGCACTCGCTGCAATATACGGGTCTGTCACTTGTGGGCTGGAAAGGAATCTTAGCTTCCCCACCGCACTGAGCGCAAGTTGCTGTGAACATCTCTCTCTGAGCTCTTGTAGCGTTCTTTCTTGCGTCACGGCAAGCCTTGCATCTCTGGGGCTCGTTCTGGAAGCCCTTCTCTGCGTAGAATTCCTGTTCACCTGCTGTGAAAACAAACTCCTGGCCGCAATCCTTGCATACTAATGTCTTGTCCTGGTACATCTTTTACCTCGCTTAAAATGGTAGAATAAAATAGATTTCGCCCTAAACGGATTTTAACCGTTACCTTTGTAAACAACGTTCTCATTAAACTATCGGGGCATATATATGAAGGCTCTGCCTTTCATACCTGTTCACTGTTTTTTTCGATCTTACTGCTGAGACGCTTCGCCTTTGCTCTGATTCTGAAAACCGCGTTATAAACAGACTTGACGTTTGTTCCCAGCGCATCGGCAGTTTCCTCTGCACTTCTTCCCGAAAAAAACTCCTTAAGAACTCTTATCTCATAAGGAGAAAGAGATTCCTCAAGCATTTTTAAAACATCCTCTGGAGAAACATCCCCGAAGGATGCAAGCGGTAGTTTATTTTGCTGCTTTGATACCTTCGCCGCCCGTTCTCTCCTTCTTCTGTCTGCCGCATTTGCACGACCAACAGATATAAGAGCATTTCTTACACAAGTCTTTGCATAATTACCGAAGGTGATCCCCTCCTTTGACAAATCAAAGGAAAGCGCCGCTCTGAGCAATGCTCTCTCGGCTTCCTCATTAAGGTCTCCGATGCTGCCTGCTCCGCTTTGAGCAAATCTTCCTGACATATCCGAGAGCAAGGGCTTATACTTTATCTTGAGCTTTTCGAAGTCCTCGTCCTTACCGGCTTTTACACCGATCAATATTGTCAAAAGATCCTGCTCCAATGCTAAATACCTACTGCTGTAAATTTATGTGAATAACCACACTTATTCACAAACTGTATACACATTATATCACCGTTATGTATTTTGTCAATAGTTTTTTGGTATTTTTTCACTCATTATTGAAATTATATTATCTTTTTTCGTCACAATGCACAACAGTTCGACTCTTTTTAATACACAATGGTCAATCGCTATCTTCTTTAATTCGACTTATTATAATTTTGTTATTTTAATTTGCAAAAAGGGAGCCGACATTTCTGTCGGCTCCCTTTTTTAAGCACTCACAGACTCTGAAAATGAGGCTGGAATCTTTAATCTTCAAAAAGATAATTTACATCACCTGAAAGAAGTGCGACTACTCCACGGAACACAACCTCGGGGCGTTCGGAATAGTTATTAAGCATTCTTCTGAGCTGATACTCACTGTCGGCACGAACGGTAAGGTCCATTACCACTCCGTTATGATCCTTAATAGAGCAGCTCACAAGGAATCCGTCTCCGTCAGGTCTGTAGCTATGATCTACGTAAGCTCCCTGTCTCTCGAATGAAAGATGGCGAAGGGCGCTTCTATAGCTCTTTTCTCTGACAGACACCATAAGGCTATCGGAAAGAACACGAGCAACGTGTCTTCCTGTATCTGTTACCTCATAAAGGACAGTGCCTGTAGGCTCAAACTCAGCATCATCATCTGACTCGCCAAAGTCGTCATCATCAGCTCTTTCACACTTATCAGTTATGATTTCCTTGATATGACCTGCATCCACCAGCGCAAAGAAGCACTGTGCAAAGTCAAAAAAGTTAACAATACCATCCTGCATCATAATAGATCCGATGCTTGGATAATCCAGAGGGTAGCCTATTTTATCCAGCAGATACAGTATGAATATTTTAATTTCATCTTCTTTTTTCAATTGAGATGCCATATAAATTACTCCGTTTCTGTTTGATTTAGCCTTCCTTTGGAATCGCTTTTACATGAAATTTTGGGATTAAAAGCGGGAGGCAATGCCTCCCGCTCAGAATTTACATATAATTAGGATCAGTCGCCTTCAGCTTCGTCCTCATTAAGTTCATTCTGGATGGACTCCTTATATGCCATGTAGCTCTTCATCTTGGTGCGCTTGAAGTCGCGGCCCCAGTAAGAAGACTCGATGCCGGAAAGCTCACCGCTTGCAAGGTAAGCATCCTGCTGGAATACTACGGGAACTACAGGCATATCATCGAGGAGCATCTTCTCTGCTTCATGGAGAGCCTTGAGCTCATCCTCGCTTGTTTCTGCAGCGAACGCCTTGTCGATAAGCTTATCGTATGCTTCGCTGGAATAGCCTGTAATATGCTTGATCTTCTCAGTCTTATCGGAGAGAGGATCAAGAAGAATACCGTTACCGGAGAACTCTGTTGCGAAGGGAGCAAGTGTTGCGAATGCATTGGGAGAAAGAACGTTGTAATCAACAAGGATCACGTCGAAATCTCCTGCAGCAAATGCTGTTGCATACTTATCCTCGTATACGATGGACTGGTTGTCTTCTTTAACGTCCATAACCTTAGAGCCAAGCTTATTAACCTTTACGGTAAAGCCAAGAGACTTCCATGCCTCAGCTACTGCCTCAGCAACGATTACATCAACCTCGTTATCGCGAACGGAGAGTGTGAAGGAACCGCCGTTAACGCCTGCCTTCTTGAGGAGAGACTTAGCTTCCTCAGCATTTGCATTTGTCTTAATAAGCTCGCCTGCTGTTTCGCGGAAGTCACCCTTGCCGTTTGCATCGTCAACGTTGTAAGGAACAAAGCCTGTTGCTGCCTTTGCAAATACGAGTGTCTCTGCAATTGCCTCACGGTCAAGAACAAGAGAAAGCGCCTGTCTTACTTCCTTCTTTGCGAAGAGCTTATTTGCTGTGTTGAAATAAAGGGATGTTGTGATAGCGCTGTCGCGAACCTCTGCTGTCTTTGCATAGTCCTTACGAGCTGCGTTAGCGATCTCACCGATGTAGAAGAGATTGCCGGCCTCATACTTCTCGAGCTGAGCCATGTTATCACCGTAGTTATAAAGAACGATGATTCTGTAAGGAATTACATACTTATCAAGAGCCTGGCTGGACTCAGTATCACGATAGTAGTAAGCGGAGCGCTCAAGAGTGAGCTGCTTGCCAAAGTCGATCTTTCTGGGGTCGTAAGGTCCATTTGTTACCATGGAGGATGCACGCTTCGCCCAGTTTGCGTTGTTGCTTACGCTGTCCTCTCTGAGAGGAACGAGAGCAACGGATGCACAAGTCTTGAAGAACTCGTCAAGATCAACGTCCTTAGCAAATTCGATCTGAAGAACGTATGTATCGATAGCGTATACGCCAAGGTCGTCTACGCTTGCATCACCCATCTTAACCTCACGAGCATTCTTGAGGTCATAGAGCATAGCTGCTGCCTCACACTTGAATGTGGGCTCCATGATACGCTTCCAAGCGTATACGAAATCATTTGCCTGAACAGTACGGCCGTCACTCCACTTTGTGTCGCGAAGAGTAACCTCAAGCTTATATGTATCGCCCTCAAACTCAGGCTCAAGATACTTATAGCTCTTCATCATTGCCTTCTGCCAATCGCCATTCTCATCGAGAGTTGTAAGACCCTCAAACATGAGAGAAAGGAACTTTGCAGTAGCAGTATCGGTAAAACCGACAGCAGGGTCATAATCATAGATCTCCTCAGCGAGATACATTGTGATAATGGCGCCCTTGTCGCCCTTTTCGAGAGTGGAGCATGCCGCGAAAGACGTGCATACTACGATCACTGCCAGAATTAAGCATACCAGTTTTTTCATTTTTGCGAACTCCTTTTATGGTTCCGTTGTATTACCTCAGGTCCACAGGCACACTGCGATAACTTTATACACTAAATTATAACACAAGAGTTATTGTTTATCAATGGATTATCTTATAAATGTTTTAAGATTCATTCAAATGCACAATTCTCTTTTTGCTTTTTAGTTTATTTTTCACAGAGTCCCGTATTATCCTCGGGAATTATTATGAACGCTTTTCCGAACAAACCTCATTTTTGAAGTTATAGACGAAAAAGATGTTGCAAATACTACTTATATTATATTTATTTTTTCATGAAAGGCAATGATTTTATGAAATTTTCCCCGAAAGAATCACAAATTTCCAAAGCACCTCTCCCCAGAACCGACCTTGCCTGCGAAAGCATCAATTCAGACAGTCATGCCCCGGGAACCTCATACAATGAATTCTCTATGGGAGGGCTGCACGTCTGCGAGCTGTCGGTTCTTGACAAGCAGGGAGAAGAGGCAACGGGAAAGCCTGCAGGAAACTATATGACTATCCACTGCCCCGTTATCCGTTCTCTTGACCCCGAAACCGAGGAAAGCATAACAGATGCTCTTTGCAACGTTATAATTTCATATACGGAAAGAATAACAAAAAAGCCGATAGCCTCAGAAACCAAGGTTCTTGTTGCAGGTCTGGGAAACAGATTTATTTCCGCAGACTCTATCGGCCCGAGAACCGCAGACAAGATAGCTGTTACAAGCCATATGCTTAACTCGGATAAAAAGGAGCTGTTTCATCTCATCGGCTGTGCCGGAATTTGTGCGGTCCATCCGGGAGTTATGGGTCAGACCGGAATCGAAGCTGCTGCAATGATAAAAGGAGCTGCGGAATACGCAAAACCCGATCTTATTATAGCCATTGACGCCCTTGCCGCAAGGTCAACAAAAAGGCTATGTGCCACAATACAGCTTTCCGACACGGGCATCGAGCCCGGCAGCGGAATCGGAAACCGTCGCGGCGCCGTAAACCGAGAAACAATCGGGTACCCTGTCATCGCCATAGGAGTGCCGACTGTTGTTGACTGCGCCACTCTTGTTTTCGATTCTCTTTCAAATGCGGGGATATACGATCTTGAGGACGAGCTTTACAACTCGCTTAACGAGCAACGTGATTTCTTCGTTTCTCTCAGAGACAGCGATATAGTGTCCGAGGAAATATCTCATATACTTGCAAAAGCCATAAACCGTGCATTCCTTTGTGAGGGTCTATAATCATATTTTTCCTCCATTTATCATATACTGCAAAAAACGAGGAGGACAAACACAATGGATCACGAAAAAGAACCTATAATAATTGACATACCCTTGCTTGATGAGAAAAGCCCTGAAAAGGAAAAGAAAAGATTGTCTCTTAGAGCAATTCCCATGGCTGCTGCTATATTTCTTCTTATATTTTCCCTTGTCATGCATTCCGCAATAGCAGTAAAGGCCTGCGAATATTTAAAGAATGAAGGAAGCGAGCTTTTACTTTCCTTTATCATACCCGATTATGCAATAAGTGAGCCAATGGTACCTCCGCTCCCCGAAGAAAGCGAGCTTCAGGGAAATACAGAGGACAAGCAGTTTGATTTTCCCATTCGCGAAAGCGACCTGTCTGCAAAAGCAGAATACGGTCTGGCGCTTACAAACGAAACCTCATACACCCCCGATCTTTACTATCTTCTGGGAAGAGACCGCCCCTCCCCCACACTCAGCGAGCTTGACAAGAAATACGGAAAGGATTCTCCGAAAGTTCTGATATATCACTCCCACGCGACGGAGGGGTATGCAGATTCGCAAAAGACAAGCTTTCGCACCCATGAATCAGAAAAAAACGTTGTTGCCGTAGGAGAGGTAATATCCTACGTGCTAAAAAAGGCAGGTATCCCCACATTACACATCACAGAGCTTTTTGACAGCGAAAACTGGAATCTTGCCTACGACAACAGCAATGCTGCAGTTGAAAAAATACTAACGAAATATCCTTCGATCAGCTATGTTTTTGATATTCACAGAGACTGTATAGGTAATGACACAGACGGCTACGTCAGATCAACTACCACTATCGAAGGAAAGGATGCAGCACAGCTTATGTTCGTTTGCGGCACGGACGAGGGCGGAAGCTCCCACAAGGACTGGCGAAACAATCTGAGCTCTGCCATCAAGCTTCAGTCAAAACTCTACGCAGCACACCCTTCCCTTATGCGCCCCGTTAATCTGAGACGTGCATCATTTTATCAGGACACCTCTCCATCCTCGCTTATACTTGAATGCGGTACATGCGCCAATACCCTTGACGAAGCCAAGCGAGCAGCCATCGCCTTTGCCAAAAGCCTTGCCGATTACATAACAGACAAGGACTGCGGTCTGGACTTAGAATCACTCCTGGACACTCTTTGCCCGTAGCACTTGCATTTTTGTTTTTTATATGATAATATTGTATAGTATTATGTAAAAAACAAAGGCAGGATGCTTTTATGTCTAAGAAGATCATTTTAGGAATAGACGTAGGTCTCAGCACCACGAAGATCGTTGGATTTGATATTACAGGCGGCGACCGCCGTCTTATGGAGCCCCTTTTCGTCAGAGCAACTGACCCCGTTACTTCCATGTACGGTGCTCTCGGAAAGTTCACAAGCGAAAACGATCTTTCTCTTAACGATATTGAAAAGGTTATGGTTACGGGAGTAGGCGCTTCCGAGATCAAGGATAATATATACTCTCTCAAGTGGGAAGCTATCAGCGAATTTGACTGCATCGGTCTCGGCGGACGTTATCTTTCCGAGTTTGAGCGAGCTATTATCGTCAGCCTCGGCACAGGTACTGCTCTTGTATACTCCGAAAAGGACAAGTCCCCCGTATACCTCGGTGGTACAGGCGTTGGCGGCGGTACTCTTGTCGGTCTTTCCAAGAAGCTTCTGGGAATGGACAACGTTGAGCACATCGAGCAGCTGGCAACAGGCGGCGACCTTTCAAACGTTGATATCAAGATCAACGCCCTCACAAACCAGGACATCGCTCCCGGATTTGCAGATTCCATGACCGCATCTAATTTCGGAAACGTGAGCGATATTGCCACAAACAGCGACGTTGCTCTCGGTATTATCAATATGGTATTTGAGACTGTGGGAATGGTCAGCGTTTTCGCTGCAAGAAACTACGACCTCAAGGATATCGTCCTTACAGGAAACCTCACAACTGTTTCCCAGGCAAAAACAGTTTTCGATTCTCTCAACAGAATGTTTAATATGAATTTCGTCATCCCGAAATATGCTCGCTTCGGCACAGTTATCGGAGCAGCTCTCGCAGGATGCCCCGAGGAATAAAATCAAAAGCGTGAGTGTAAAAAAGAGACGGTCGCTTTTTTGAAAAAAAGCTCCGCAAAAAACTTCAAAAATTATATAGCCGAATAGTGCAAGGCAAAAGTTGCAGGGCACAGCCCTGCGGCACCAAAGGTGCCTTGCCCGTAAAAAAAAGCATTGAGGAAATGAATGAATTCATTTCCTCAATGCCTTTTTTACGGGCCTTTTGCCTTTTTATTTTTGTCTTTTTGAAGTTTCTTTGCTCCTTTCTT
Source organism: Candidatus Avispirillum sp. (assembly GCA_045650355.1). GTDB lineage: Bacteria > Bacillota > Clostridia > Oscillospirales > CAG-272 > Avispirillum. The sequence goes on from JAZRRC010000152.1 coordinate 11,766, forward strand.
TTCAAATAAAGTAGCGTCTCCCTCATTAACAACTATTGCCTATTAAATAAAGAATTTTCTCTCCATAATCTCTCTTGCAGGACGGCAGATTCCAAGGAATATGAGAAAGCCGCCAAGAAGTGAAAAGGTTACGAGCGGATAAAGAGACCAGCCCACAAATCCTATGCCGTCAAAGGTAAAGCTCATAAGAAGCTCAACAAGAAGCATATAGGCACTAAAGCCGATAAATGCACCGCCGAAAATATAGTATCTTCCCTTAGGCACGTATTTCATAAGCGTCACAACAGTACACACTATAACGCCGAGAGCTCCGGCAACCGGAAATGCAAATGGCAAAAACCAATCTCCCGAGGTTACTATATTCATATAGACCAAATATAAAATTCCTGCTGCGAATCCGCAAGGCACGAAAATCACGGGATTGGGAGATGAAAACCAGAGAGGAAGAACAAATATTATATATCCTAAGAAAAGTGCGCCTATAACAATGCCTGACCAGGTGACAGCTTTATTAAACTGCACGTCACAAACCACAATAACAGACATGGCAAGAAAAGAGATTGCCGTTGCAAGAATTGCCCAAAACTTTATTCCCTTTTCTTTTTCAGGCATTACCCCCTGAGGATAAAGATCGGTTCTTTCCTTATCTTTATAGTCAGGATGAACTACCTCTGTTTTGCAAAGCGGACACTTCGCTTCACCGTCGTTAAGCTCTACTCCGCATCTGACACAGTACATATTAAACTCCTTTCTTTACCGTTGATTGCTTTCGGCCAAAACGTGAATACCCATTGACTTGAGTATTTTTGCAAAACGGTATTCAAGCTCTGATTCCTTTATGTTTCTGATAAAGTTTATACAAATCGTATCTCCAAATGAAATAACTCCACAGTTATAGGGCGCTGTCGCCTGTACTCCCAGTATGAAATCCATTCTCTCTATGAAGGGAATCATTTCCTCGGGAAGCTTTACTGCTCCAAGGTTTGAGAGAGTGAGACAGGATTTGCATTCGCCCACCGTATCAAAGACCGCCTTCATTACGAAGTTTTTCACAAAGAGGGGCATTACTCGCACAATAGCCATTTCCTCGCTGCGAACGTTAGTTGCGATCTTCATGCTCATCTGCTTTTGAGTTATTTCGGCACCCATGCAGCTTTTGATAACTGCACAAATTTCCTCAAAGCTGTAATCTCCCAATGCAGGAAGTATTTCGGGCGTTGTATAAAGAGCGAAATTTCTGAGAGTGCTGCTCTTAAACAGATTTCTGAGATTTACGGGGATAAGCACCTTTATGGGCTTTCTCTTTTTTACTGAGGGCTCTTTTTCGTTCTGCATTTCCTGAAGCGCCTTCATCATAACGGCACAAAGGAAATTCGTCAGGCTGACGCCGTATTCCTTTGATTTCAAAAGAACCTCTTTTACAGGAGCCTTCAGACAGGTGACGTTAAGGAAATCATCCTTTTCCGGAGTACCTGACATATGCCATGCGGTTCTTTCCTGTCTTGATGCCGCAATGCTTCCCGCATATTTTGTAAAGCTGTCCTCAAGCTCCTCCTCGCTTGGCTCGTCCAGCCTTGCAAGAACTCCGTTCGTTGCGGGGATGCTGACACCGTATTTCTGCAGAATATATTCTGCAACAAGACTCTTCAAAAATACGAGAGCGCCGTTGCCGTCTGTCAGAGAATGGAATATCTCAACGGCAATGCGGTTTTTATAATGCAAAACTCTGACAGCACACCTTCTCGTTTCTTCCTTGGACATCCTTGTGAGAGGATAGCTGCTCTCATCCATAATTGCAGGAGCCTCGGAAAGCTGCTCAAGATAGTACCAGAAAAGTCCTCGACGAAGCCTTACCGCAATTGAAGGGAAACGACGGGCAGTAACGTCGAGGGCGCTTCTGAGCACCTCACGGTCTACCTCCTCCTTCATAGTACAGGAAACACGAAAAACGTTGGACCAGTGCTGTCTTCTTGCCGCAGGATATATTTTTGCCGCATTATCCAGCCTCAGCCAGCGAAGCTTATTTTCCTGCGACATCACCTTATTTAAAAATCTGTTTATTATCTGCATATCTCCACGGTCCTCTGAAAGTCCGTATAAAAGATATGCATGCCATCTATCCTTTGCTATCACAAGACGGCTCTTGGAGCCTGCCTTTTGCAAAAGCTCGTGCAGTATTTTGGAATCGCTGAGCATTATTTCATCCCCACCCACAAATATGAGGGACTGGGGCATACCCGAAAGATCTGCAAATACAGGTGAAACCATAGGGTCTTTTCTGTCTTTTGTATATGAATCTGCAAAAAAGTTCAGCATTTCCTGAGTCATGGAAGGATCCTTTTCGCGGTTGCTTTGATATGAATCTCCTGCCGCGGTCATATCTACCCAAGGGGACATAGCAATGATTCCGCAAGGCATCGCAAGGCCCTCCTCTTTCAGCCTGAGGCAAAGAGCATAGCAAAGCCCTCCTCCCGCACTTTCACCGCAAAGGGTGATATGGGAGGGACTATAGCCCTTGGAAAGAAGATATTTATAAGACTCGACACAGTCATCAAGAGCTGCGGGATAAGGATTTTCAGGAGCCAGGCGATAAGCACAGCAAAGCACTCTTGTACCGTAGGATGCTGCAAGGGTCGAGCCGAATCCCATTGCATATTCCATTCCTCCGCAGGTGTATCCTCCTCCGTGAAGATAAAGGATAACGCCCTCACGGCGCACGTCTTTAGGAATGACCCACGATGCTTCAAAATTCTCAAAGGAATGCTTTTTCTGCATTACGCAGTTTCTGTATTTAGATTCCATCTGCTCTCCGATAAAGTTTTGCGCTTTTCGGATAGTCTTGAGGGACATATTTTTAACAAAGGGTCTCACCAAAGCAATCTGCTTTTTCATCGTTTTTGCGTTCATGGTGCACCTCCTTCTCAACTTACATTTTATCACAATCCCCATTCAAAAACAACAGCACAAGAAAGATTCAACAAATATTTAAAAAGCCCTGTGCAAAGCAAAAGCTTTGCACAGGGGCAAATTATTTGAGGATTCTGATAGAGGATTCAACGATTCCGAGAGCATCACCGGAAAGGATAGCTGCAGCTGTCTTTTCCTCAATTTCTGCTGTGATGAACTCGCAGTAGCCGCAGGGTGCGCCATCGAGTGCCTTAACCTCACCGAATGCAAGGCTTGCCGCTTCGAGAGTATCGCTTGCGGAATCTGTCTTTACTCTTACGTAGTAGGAGAACTTATTCTCACCAAAGGGCTTAACGTAGCCCTCGGGAGCAGCCTGCCAGTCGCACTTCTTCTCCTTTGCCGCAAGGCCTGAAAGAATTGCCGCAACGTCTGCTACTACAGCACCTGCTGTGGGCATTCTGCCTGCACCGCGACCGTAGAACATAACGTCGCCTGTTACGGGGCTGACTACGCGGATTGCGTTATATACGTCCTCAACAAAGCAGAGAGGAGAGGATTCGGGAACAAAGAAGGGAGCAACGTATGCTGAACAGCCTGTGTCGGAGATTCTTGAAGAGCCGAGAAGCTTTACCGCACCGCCCCATCTCTTTGCCGCATCAATATCGGCGGGAGTGAGCTTTGTCATTGTTTCACAGTACACGTCCTTCTCGCAAACGAGATAGCCTGTTGCTACTGCGGTGAGGATCATGATCTTTCTCTGTGCATCAAGACCGTCTACGTCTGCCGCAGGATTTGCCTCTGCATAGCCGAGACGCTGAGCATCCTTAAGAGTAGTGGTAAAATCAACGCCCTCTCTCTTCATTCTTGTGAGGATGTAGTTTGTTGTACCGTTGAGGATACCGTCGATCTCAGTAATCGTATCGCCTGCAAGGCTTGTTCTCATTCCGCGGATCTCGGGAATACCGCCGCCAACAGAGGGCTCAAAGAAATACTGAACTCCGTTCTCTCTTGCGCACTCCATAAGCTCAAGACCACGCTTTGCTACAAGCTCCTTATTTGCAGTTACCATGCTCTTGCCGCTCTTCATAACTGCAACAGAGAAATCAAAAGCGGGAGTTACACCGCCCATTGTCTCACAAACGATCTCGATCTCCGGGTCGTTTACGATATCCATAATATCGTGAACCACACGATCGCCGTAAGGAGAATCAGGGAACTCACGAAGATCGAGGATCTTCTTTACGTCTATATCATCGCCCACAAAAGAAATGAGCTTTTCTCTGTTCTGATCAATAACCTCAGTAATACCGCCACCGACAACACCGAAGCCAAGGATTGCAATATTTTTCATAATTACAGCTCTACCTCTTTAGGGATTATTA
>JAZRRC010000153.1:0-11470 GCA_045650355.1 Candidatus Avispirillum sp.
GTCCTTCCAAGGCACAAAAACAACCTCCTTTCAGGTTTTTTCATGCCTTTATTTTATCACAAAACTGTATACAATCATCTTGCACTACCTGTATACTATCATACTGCACTGTACAGTCCCCGACGGTCCTCTACAGACGTAACGACTCGCTGTGAATATCGTTTCGGTTTGCGTGCAGATGTTTAGGACCGTCGAGGACGCCGGTCCCTACGACAATATTTATCGTTTGCTTTTGTTTGTGCATCGACTTTCGTTTCGGTTCGTGTGCTGATAAACGGGAGGAGCAAGCCCCTCCCCTACGATATACCAACGATTTTTCGTCCACCATATTGTATTAATTTGATTTTTTATTCTCAAACGTGTGGGTGATATCCGCCCCTACAATGCAACATTCAATCTCCCCCATAAACCCAAATTTGGAGAAAGGTTGTTTCAGAAACAAATCCATCTCAAAACTAACCATCCTAACTTATTGTTAATTTTTTCATAACTACTTGAAATAACCCCCGAACTAATATATAATAGTCAGGTAATACATTTTGGAGGACCTAAAAATGCTCAATTTCTATTCAGTTCTCGCAGAAACCGCACCTAAGGGCGGAATTATGGAATTCCTCAGCGGCAGTGGCAGCTCTATCATCATGATCATCGGCCTTATCGCTGTATTCTACTTCCTTATGTACAGACCTCAGAAGAAGCAGGAGAAGGAAGCTCAGGAAATGAAGAACAACCTCGCAGTTGGCGATGAGATCACAACAATCGGTGGCATCATCGGTGAGGTAGTTTCCATCAAGGACGAGACTTGCGTTATCGAAACAACAAAGGATAAGACAAAGATCCGTATCCTCAAGAGCGCAATCAGCCGTGTTGACATCCACGCAAAGGACAAGCAGTAATGCATAAATAAAAAGCCTTCGTAGTATCTTTTATTAAAGACACTACGGAGGTTTTTTATGTTTGATAACGAATCGGGAGCAAAAAGGCTCCTTCTCTCTTCCCTGCTGGGCGCCACGGTTGCAACAGTTGGCTCACTCATACTTATATTACTTTCAGCCCTTATCCTCGGTTTTACAAAAGACCCGGCATCTATAATCGCCCCACTCGGAAAGGCGATACTTTATATAACAGCCATCATCGGAGGATATATCGCAAAGGCGAAGGGAGAAAAGATAGCATCCCCCATTATCTCGGGCGCACTTATGACAGTGCTCATCCTCCTTATCTCAATGCTGACCAAAGAAGGCTCAGCCGACTCCCCCATAGGAACTGCAGTAGCATACATCATAATATTCCTCGCATTCATAGCAGGCGGACTCCTCCATACCCTTATAACGTCAAAGCACCCCACCCGCAGAAAAAAGCGGCGAAGATAAGCTTTATTTGTCGAGAAGAGGTGCAAAGAACTTTTTTACAAAAAAGTTCTTTGCATCCCCTTTTATTATTTGGTCATTTATAACCTCTTTTTATTGTTTCTCTTGACAAAATAAGGTAAAAGTAATAAAATTAATTTGTATAACTATTTACAACGAAAGGCAAAAACCAATGGCTGAATTCAAAGGCGGGATCGGTGTTGAGATCGAACACATTTTCCCCGTTATTAAAAAATGGCTTTATTCTGAAAAAGAAATATTCCTCCGCGAGATCGTATCCAATGCATCCGATGCGGTAACAAAGCTCAGACGTCTTATCTCTCTGGGAGATGACTCTGCCCGTCACATCGCTGACGAGGGCTTCCGTATCGACGTTGTGCTCGACAAGTACGAAAAGACTCTCACCGTTACAGACAACGGTATCGGTATGACCCGCGAGGAGGTTGAAAAATATATCTGTCAGATCGCTCTTTCCGGCGCTCTTGACTTTATTGAAAAATACGAGGGCGAGGGTGATTCCAAGAACGGCATCATCGGTCACTTCGGTCTCGGCTTCTACTCTGCATTCATGGTTGCAGATACAGTTGATATTCTCACCCGCTCCTATACAGGCGCTCCCGCAGTAAAGTGGAGCTGCAACGAACAGGGCTCCTACGTTATCTCCGACGAGTGCGAGGACGCACCCGAGAGAGGTACAAGCATCGTTATGCATCTCGGTGCTGAGGGCGAGGAATATCTTAATCCCTCAAACGTTCAGGCAATTCTTGACAAATACTGCGCATTCATGCCCTGCGAGATCTATTTTGACGACGGCGAGGACAAGGCTGACGACTATACACCCGCCCCCGTCAACGATACGGTTCCTCTCTGGCTGAAGAACCCCTCCGACTGCACAGAGGAGGAATACAAGAGCTTTTACCGCAAGGTATTCAACGATTATAAGGAGCCTCTCTTCTGGATCCATATCAAGGCTGATTACCCCCTCAACTTCCGCGGTATTCTCTACTTCCCCAAGCTCAATACAGAGTTTGAGAGCCTTGAGGGACAGGTTAAGCTTTATTATAATCAGGTATTCGTTGCAGATAATATCAAGGAGGTCATTCCCGAGTATCTCCTTATGCTCAAGGGTGTCCTTGACTGCCCCGAGCTTCCCCTCAACGTTTCCAGAAGCTATCTACAGAACAACGGCTACGTTACAAAGATTTCAAACCATATCACAAAGAAGGTTGCGGACAAGCTTTCCTCCATGTTCAACCTTGACCGTGAGGGCTATGAAAAGCAGTGGTCCGACATCAAGAGCTTCGTTGAATACGGCTGCATGAGAGACTCTAAGTTCTACTCAAAGGTTGAAAACGCTATCATCTTTGAAAAGTGCGATTCCACCTACGTTACTCTTGACGAGTATCTCGAATCAGCAAAGGAAAAGCACGAAAACAAGGTTTATTACGCAACAGACAGAATCAGTCAGGCAGGATATATCTCAATGTTTGAAAACGACGGCATTGACGTTATCCTCCTTTCCCATATCATCGATACTCAGTTTATCCAGCTCGTTGAATCCAAAAAGGACGGCGTAAGCTTCGTTCGAGTAGATGCAGAGCTTGCAGATTCCATGAAGGGCGAGGGCGCTGAGGATATCCCCGCAGCTCTTGAGATATTCAAAAAGATCGTTCCCGAAACAACAGAGATCAAGTTTGAAGCCCTCAAGGACGAAAGTCTCCCCGCAGTACTCAACGTTTCCGAGGATTCCCGCAGAATGGAGGATATGATGAGAATGTACGCAGGAATGGGCCGTGAAATGCCCTCCTTCCCCGCACAGCATACTCTCATTCTCAATTCAGCATCAGCCGTTATCCGCTCCCTCGGAGAAAAGGACACAGAAAAGGCCGAGATCATCGCAAAGCAGATCTACAACCTTTGCATGCTCACACAGGGCAGAATGACAAAGGATACTCTCAAGGAATTCCTCTCCGACAACTATAAGCTTCTCGCTCTTATATGAGAGAAAAAGAGATAATAAGGAAAAATATCGAAGGGTCAAAAAAGCTGAAAAAAGCGCTCAGCGTGCTGACAGACTCTCAGCTTCTCGAGACATCGGAAATACTTTCGGGAAGGTCTGAACAAGAGGTCCGAGAGTTTTTTGAGTACTCCTTTCAGTGCTCTCCCATATGCCCTGAGATGCTTCGGCTTTCGGTCCTTCTTTGCAAGGATAAGAAGGATATAAAAAGAAAGATTCCCGAAAGAATAACAGTTTCCTGCAGTAAAAACCCCCTTTCGCTGGCAGCATCAAGAATGATGTGCGAAGGTATCAAAACCGTTATCATCACAGAGGAATCGGATTTCAAATCCGTTTGCGAGGCGGTAGCTTCAAAGGAATCAGACTACTGTATTCTCCCCATGTGCTCCTCTGCAGACGGATATTATCCCACCTTTTCAAAGCTTCTGAAATCGTATGATTTGAAAATATGCAAAACATGCCGCCTGTCAAAGCAGGACAGCGATGAGGAGCTTCAGTTTGCCCTTCTTTCAAGAAGGCTTGAAATTCCCGAAAGCCCCTCCCATATTGCATTTTCCTTCGTCTGCGATGAGCCCAACGTCCTTCCCGACCTTATATTTGCAATTTCAGCAGGCGGATGTATACCTCAAAGCATAATATCCTCCCCCCTTGAATACAATATGGATATTTTTGAGCACAGAGTCGAGGCTCACCTCGGTGACGTCTCCCCCGCAGCACTTCTCTTTTTCTTAGAAGCAGCACTCCCGAGACACATTGTTCTCGGCATATATTAAAAAGTAAATCAAAACCGAAAGGATACATAAAAATGAGCAATTACACACTTGAAATGGAACGCTGGTTATCCTCCCCCGTAGTTGATGAGGCTACAAAGAAAGAGCTTTCTGCTTACTCCGATGAGCAGGCAAAGGTTGCAATGAACGGCTACATGAAGTTCGGTACAGCAGGTCTTCGCGCAAAGATGGGCGCAGGTACTGCTCTTATGAACACATATACAGTAGCTCATGCAACACAGGGCCTTGCAGCACTTATCAAGTCCTGCGGCGAAGAGGCTATGGCTCGCGGCGTTGCTATCGCTTACGACTCCAGAAACAACTCCGATATCTTCTCCAAGAGATGCGCAGAAGTTCTTTCTGCAAACGGCACCAAGTGCTATATCTATCCCGAGCTCAGACCCACACCCTGCCTCTCCTTCGCTCTTCGTGAGCTTGGCTGTATCGCAGGTATCAACGTAACAGCATCCCACAACCCCACCGAGTATAACGGCTATAAGGTATACTGGGAGGATGGCGCACAGATCGGTCCCGAGCAGGCAGACGTTATCTGTGATGCTATTGCAGCTATCGATATTTTTGAGGGCGTTCCCGCTGCAAGCGAGGCAAAGCCTGAGCTTATCGAAACAATCGGTGAAAACGTTGATAAGAGATACCTTGAGGAGGTTCTCGCGCAGCGTGTAAACCCCGAGGCTATTCCCGCTGTGGCTGACAACTTCAATATCGTTTACACACCTCTCCACGGTGCAGGTATCACAATGGTTCCCGATGCCCTCAAGGCAGCAGGCGTTAAGAACCTTGCAATCGTTGCAGAGCAGGAGGTTCCCAACGGTGACTTCCCCACACTCCGCTTCCCCAACCCCGAGTTCCCCGAGGCATTTGATCTGGGACGAGTTATCGCAGACGAGATCGGAAGCGAGCTTATCGTAGCGACAGACCCCGACGCTGACCGTGTTGGCGTTATGGCAAAGGATAAGACAGGCGAATTCAAGTGCATCTCCGGTAACCAGATGGGCGCACTTCTTCTCGACTACATCATCACAGCATATAAGAACACAAACACAATGCCCGATGAGCCTTATGCAGTTAAGTCCATCGTTTCCACAGCTCTTGCAGAAAAGATCTGTACAGAAAACGGCGTTAAGATGTTCGACGTTCTCACAGGCTTTAAGTTCATCGGTGAGGTTATCAAGAACCACCTCGCTGAGGGACACGGCACGTTCCTTCTCGGCTTCGAGGAAAGCTACGGCTACCTCAAGGGCACATACGCACGTGATAAGGACGCTGTTGTTGCTTCCCTTCTCATCTGCGAGATGGCAGCTTACTACAAGGAAAGAGGCATGACTCTCTGCGATGCACGCGAGGAGCTCTTCGAGAAGTACGGCTACTATCTTGAAAAGACTGCAAACTTCAGCTTCGATACACCTGACGGTGCTGAAAGAATGGCTGCAGTTACTAAGGGTCTTCGTGAGTGCGCACCCACAGAGATCGCAGGCAAGAAGGTTCTTTCCATCCGCGATTATAAGACAGGAAAGATCACAAACTGCGAAACAGGCGAGGAGACAGAGACAGGTCTTCCCTCTTCTGATATTCTCTACTACACATGCGACGGCTGCATCACAGTAGTTCGTCCCTCCGGTACTGAACCCAAGCTCAAGATGTATTTCATGGCAAACGGCAAGTCCATGGACGAGGCTGACAAGAACATTGCAGAGGCTCTCGCATCCATGAAGGAAAAGACAGGCATCTGATAAAAAAGCACCCTTCGGGGTGCTTTTTTAAGTGATGTCTGCCCTGCGGGCAAGTGATGTATGCCTTCGGCAAATGATGTTTCCCTTCGGGAAGGGAAGACGGTCGCTTTTTTGAAAAAAAGCTCCGCAAAAAACTTTTAAAAATGATTCATTAAAGAGAGTTTTATCTCTCTAATGAATCATTTAAAGCCCTGAGGGGCTTTTCTCCAAAAAAGAACATCCCTTCTCGGCAAACCCAAACTATATATATTCCTTTTTGAAGTTTTTTGGAGTGCAGAACCTTTTTTTCAAAAAAGGTTTTGCATTACGTCTCCCCTCCCCGATAAACCCGAATTTATCTAACAGATTCACATAATATAAAAACCTCTTGATTTTCAATAATATTTATGTTAAAGTATAAAAAGTAACTTGAATTTACAATTTTCGCCCTCGGGCAAGAAAGTGTGATAATAATGGCAAAAAAAAGTTCGCCCCTCTTTCGCAAATCCATGAACGGATATAACAAGGAAGATGTAAATAACTATATCATTTCCCTCAACCGTACTCTTGAGGAAAGCAGAAGATCAAACGAAAAGGCTCTTGCGGAATTCAACATCCGTGCAGAGGCTGCTGACGTTCATATAAGCGAGATCGAGAGAGAGCTTTCCGAGGCAAGAGAAACCATTTCCCTGCTTGAAGAATGCAAGGTTGAGCTTGATGCTGCAAAGAAAGCTTTGGCTGAAAAGGATGAAGCTATTGCAGATCTTACAGCCACAATTGAGGAGCTTCGTGCAAAAATTGCAGAGTATGAGTCCGAAAGCGACGATGAAAAGGAAAAAGCTGAGCAGTATGACAGCCTTTGCTCAAAGGCAGGAGAAATTCTCGTAATCGCAAGCTCAACTGCTGAGGACATCCTTCACAGAGCAAATGCAGAAGCTGTCAAGATCGTGGGAGAAGCTCATTCAAGAAAGGATCTTATGCTCAGAACACTCAGCGAATCTGTTGATGCTGCTGCAGATGATATCAATTCCTATATCAAGTCTGCAGTAGACCGTTGCGTTGTAAAAATCAACGAAAGCGTAAGAGAGGTAACTGAGATGGCAAATGCTGCATCCGGTACACCCGCACCTCAGAAAAAGCCCAAGACCGTCTACATCCATAACGTAGAAACACAATGAAATCAGATTCCTCTATTGCAAAAGACCTGGGTCGCCGTATAAAGGAGCGTCGAAAAAAGCTTGGCATAACCCAAGCTCAGCTTTGCGGTGACTATATGACACGAAATATGCTCAGCCGCATTGAAACAGGTGATGCAAACCCTTCTCTGGAAACACTGCTCTTCATTTCTCAAAAGCTGAAGATGCCCCCTTCCTTCTTTCTTTGCAGAGACGCAAAGGAGGAGGCTGAGTATACAAAAACCGTCCGTATCAAGGATGCAAGAAGAATGCTCGGTACAGGTCAGTACAAAAAGTGCATAGATATATGCTCAGAGCTTCCCTCCGATGATGACGAGGTTTCATTCATTATCGTCAATGCACAGCTTATGTGGGCAATGGGCTTGTTTGATAAGGGTGAGCTTTCCGATGCCCTTCATCACCTTGAGGATGCAGAAACTGCTCTTCATCAGACTGTCTATATGTATAGCGAAATGCTTTCCCAAATCAGATTTTTGCGCCATTTGATCACGTCTCTTTCAGACGGAGAGCCTCCTAAAAAGGACAGCTTACCTACAATGGTGCCTGCGCTTTTCACAAAAGACAGATTTCTGTATATCACAGCACTTATAACCGATTCATTTCCTAAGGAATGCATAAGCTCTGTCAGTATATATAAGACCCACCTTGAGGCAAGAGAGCTTATGTCCTTCGGTGCAAATGCCGAGGCTGCACCCATGCTTTTAAAGGTACATACGGAAGCCCCCGATGCCTACGCAAGATATTTTGCACTTCTTGACCTTGAGGAGTGTTCAGGCAGGCTTAACGATTTCAAAGCAGCATATGAATATGCCCGCAAACGAATGGAGCTTCACGATAAATATTCAATATAAAAGACCCCTTTCGGGGTCTTTTTTTATGCCGCAGGCTTTATAGAATCTATCCGAAAATCAATAACAGTTCTCCCCGAAAACGGCAGCACACCCAAGCTGTGCCTCTATTCGCAGCAATCTGTTATATTTGGCAACTCGCTCGCTTCTTGAGGGGGCTCCGCATTTTATATATCCTGCATTCATTCCAACGGCAATATCTGCAATGGTAGTATCCTCCGTATCTCCCGAGCGATGAGAAACAATGGTCCTGTATCCGTGCTCGTGGGCAAGGCGCATTACCTCAAGGGTCTCCGTCAGAGTACCCACCTGATTCGGCTTAATAAGAATAGCATTGGCAATTCCCTTTTCTATTCCCATCTTCAGCCTCTTTGTATCGGTAACAAAAAGGTCATCTCCTACAAGCGCCACCTTTTCCCCAAGCTTCTCCGTCAAGCACTGCCAGCCTGAAATATCATCGTCTGAAAGCCCGTCCTCAATAGATGCTATGGGATATTTTTCGCATATACTCTCCCAATATTCCACAAGAGATGACGTTGTATATTCCTTGCCTGATTTCGGGAGCACGTATTTGCCGTCCTTCCACCATTCTCCCGCTGCCGCATCTATAGCAAGCCTTACCTTTTCTTTTGTATAGCCTGCTGCCTCAATAGCAGAGGCAACGTAGTCAAGTCCCTCCTCAAGACTTGATACGTCAGGTGCAAAGCCGCCCTCATCTCCTACCGCTGTTGATTTATTATCCCTTTCAAGAAGCTTTTTTAGGCTGTGATATATCTCGCAGCCTGCACGAAGTGCCTCGCAAAAGCTGTCAAAGCCTTCGGGCATAATCATTATCTCCTGAACGTCCAGATTGTTTTTTGCATGTGCTCCTCCGTTCAGTATATTCATCATGGGAACAGGAAGACGGACTGCATTTATACCCCCGATATACTTGTACAGAGGAATTCTCAGCTCCTGCGCCCCTGCCCTTGCCGCTGCAAGAGATACGCTCAATACCGCATTTGCACCAAGGCTTGATTTATCGGCCTTTCCGTCTGCTCTTATAAGCTTGTAATCCACCGAGCTCTGACATAAGGGCATACCCACAAGTGCATCTGCAATGACAGTATTCACGTTTTCAACAGCAACGAGCGTACCCTTGCCGCCGTATCTTTGCTTATCTCCGTCTCTCAGCTCGTAGGCCTCGTATTTTCCCGTAGAAGCACCTGAAGGCACCATCGCCCCCGCAGTTGTACCGTCCTCAAGAACAACACAGGCCTCAACTGTAGGATTTCCCCTTGAATCTATAACCTCCGTTGCACATACCTTGCATATTTTTCCTATACTTGCCATAAGATCAACTCCTTCCTTTCTGTATTATCCCCACACACCCGCAGCATATACTGTAAAAAAACGAAAGGAACGAATTATGATAATTTATACAGTCAACGAGGGAGACACCCTTTTTTCCATCGCTGCGGCAAATAATACAACAGCCTCACGAATTGCTGCCGATAACAGAATAGCCCCTGATATACCCCTTGTAGTCGGTCAGACGCTGGTGCTTCTCTATCCCGAAACCTTATATACGGCAAGGGAGGGAGATACTGTCCTCTCTATTGCCCGTCTTTTCAATACCTCTGCCGTAAAGATATGGCAGAACAATCCAATACTTGAAGGTAAAAACGCAGTATATCCGGGGCAATCCATCGTAATCTCCTATGGTGCACCCGAGCTTTCGGAAAAGTCAATCGGCGGCTATGCCTATACTTATATCGACGATGACCTTCTACGCCGTACACTTCCTTATATGACATATCTTTCTGTTTTTCCTTACGGGCTTACCGAAGGTGGAGACCTTATATCCCCGGAAGGTGATGAGCGCCTTATACGCACTGCAAAGGAATATAATACAGTTCCGCTCCTTTCCCTTACGTCATTAACCGAGGAAGGTGTTTTCTCAAGTCCCCTTGTGGATTCTATCCTTTCAAACCGAGAGCTTCGTACAAGGGTTATCGAAAACACCGTCAATGCAGTTTTTGAAAAAGGCTTTGGCGGAGTTGATATGGATTTTGAATTTATTGACCCTGAGCTTGCTGATGCATATGCACAGTTTATAACAGAATTGAAGAATTCCCTCGGGGAAGGATTTGTGGTCTTTGCAGACCTTGCGCCAAAAACCTACCGCACACAACCGGGGCTTTTGTATGAGGCACACGATTACCCTATGCTCGGAAGCTCAGCTGACAAACTTTTTCTTATGACCTACGAATGGGGATATATGTACGGCCCTCCACTTGCTGTATCCCCGATAGAAAATGTACGAAGCGTTATAGAATACGCAGTTTCCGAAATACCGCCCGAAAAGCTTTTTATGGGTATTCCCTCCTACGGCTACGACTGGTCTCTTCCCTTCATACAGGGTGAGACCCGTGCCGAAACTCTCTCCTCCGAGGAGGCAGTAGACCTTGCCCGAAGATACAACGCCGTCATTCAATACGATACTGAATATATGGCACCGTATTTCTATTACGTTAAAGATTCTGTCCAGCACGTTGTATGGTTTCAGAATGCCAGAAGTGCCGACAGCCTTGCACGTCTCGCTGAAGAATACTCCCTTGACGGAATCAACGTATGGAACGTCATGCGCCGTTTTCCAAACCTATGGCAAGTGCTTTTAAGCCTCTTTCCCATCAGAAAGCTTATATGAATTTCACATATACAGATCGGGATTGGCTTTTCTCAATGCCGCCTCGAAAAAGTCATCCGTATCAAAGGAGCCACCTCTTTCCTTCTTTTTAAAATTGTTATAGGGACCGTAGGAATAGGGATCGATCTCATCATTTGCAACCTCATCCTCCCATCTTCTGCCCTCAAGCCATTTTGCAGGAAAGGGGATGTATCTGCCATCCTCCTTTAACCATCTGTAGGTAGCCTTCTGCTTTTCAAGAGCCTCCATTATGACGTCCATAAGCCTCTCATCGGGACAAAGACGCAAAAATACTGTCTCAGCCTCCTGTTTTCCCGATTTATTGGGATATAGTTCCCAGAATCTTTTGAAATTCTCCGTATCCTTATTTTCTGCACGTACCTCTTTTTTCTTTGTCTTTTTTTGGGGCTTTGTTGCAACGCTCTCATCCCCATCCGAAACTTCAATATGAGAATGAGGCTGAGGCTGTTTCGATTTTGAAACACCCTTGGCCTTCGTGCCGAGATTTGAATATTCAATAGATCTGTCTATCTGAGGAAAAATAAAGTCAGCCGCCATACCGCAAAGACCCGAGAAGTGAGGCGGCTCTTCACCGTATATAAAATATCTCATCATTGCAATAACAAGCTCTCCCACATCTTTGCGATCAAGCTTCTCAAAAGGCGCAAGCCAATCGTTATATAAATACATTCCGTCCTTCTTTGCCATATAATTCTCCTTTAATTTTTTCTTATCATACCACCCCACACAATTTAATTCTCCCCATACTTAAAGCTCCGATTTTCGGAGCTTTTGTTTTGGTTTCAGTATAAGTTTTTGTTATTGTTTACGTATAAGTATATGTTTAAGG
>JAZRRC010000154.1:0-14160 GCA_045650355.1 Candidatus Avispirillum sp.
GCCCACAGAACGACATGGCTCCGATCCGACTTGTTGCATCCTCAGCTTCATCGGAAGGTGCTTCCTCATCGGAGGAGCCTTCGCCTTCTGTTGAATCATCGTCAGCTACAGGAGCTTCATCATCACCGGGAACGTTTTCGGGAAGCTGGGGCACATCAGATGTATCATCTGCAGGTGTCTCATCATCCTCGGGAGTATTGGGAACATCCTCGGGAACCTCAGGAGTTTCATTATCCTCAGGAATCTCAGGTGTTTCGTTATCCTCGGGAGCTTCGTCGTTCTTCTTTTTCTTTTTCTTCTTTTTCTTTTTACCGCCGAAAAGTCCGCCAAGCCATCCGAAGAATCCCTTCTTCTTGGGCTTTTCAGGTGTTTCATCGCCGGTAGGTGTATCCTCAGCAGGTGTTGTATCACCTGTAGGTGTTTCGTCTGCGGGGGTATCACCTGTGGGCACGGGTGCAGGTGTATCATCTGCGGGAGTATCTCCTGTAGGAGCAGGAGCAGGTGCAGGTGTTTCATCTGCAGGTGTGGGATCAGGATTTACGGGAGGAGTAGGCTCAGGCTGATCCTCCTTCTTGGGCTTCTTCTTAAAGAGGCCTCTGATCCGATCAATAACCTTGCCGAAGAATCCCTTCTTGGGCTTATCGTCTTCCGGATCGTCTGTAAACTCTACGGGAGATTTAGGAGGAGCGGGAGGAACGATACTGTTTTCAAGAACTCCGTTGTGCCATGTCAGGTAGTCATCCATAATCTCCATGATTCTCTGGAGATTTCTTTCAACAGCAATTGTAAGACCGAGGTCGAGCTGGCTATCCTCTATGATATAGATAGAGTTTTCGTTCAGCTCAATTCCCTCACCTGCAATTGTGTACGTTACAGGATCAATACCGTCTGTTACTCCATTTTCCATAGGAGTTACAGCACAGATATAGGACTGATTTTCAGCAAAAAGTGTTTTGAATATCTCATTGAAGAGCATTGTAACAGTATAACGAACACTCTCTGTAAGCTTTCCATCAATAGAGGGGAGCTCAATACGGAGAATTTCCTTATTACGGTAGCTTCTCTGAGGAATTCCGCGACCTTCAAATTCGATCTTCTTGGCGCTGACAAAGTCATTATCGCGCTCCATCTTATAATAGCCGGGAGTATCAACTGTAATATCAGCGAATTCAGTGGAAATCTTCATTCCGGCAACGTCGCGGATAGCACCGATACGGTCGGAGGGCTTGATTCCGAGGAGCTTATAATTTCTTATCTGACGGTAGGAGGGTCTTCCTACAATGTGGTCAGCCGCACGGCGAACAAGCACCTGGCCATCAGCGGTGAGATACTGCATTTCGTAATACTTACCGCCGAATGTGAAGAACTGACCGGGAAGATACTTCTGATAAATGTGACCGCAAAGCTCTGCACCGAGATAATACATCTGACCCTTTTCATCCTCTGCTACGTAGCTTGCGGAAAGAAGCTCACTTACACAGCAATTGAGGAATTCGGGCTCACGAATATTCAACGTAGTTACCATTCTGCCAAGCTTGAGGCTGAAGCTGTCATCAAGAACGAAAATATCGATTGTTACCTCATGTCCGTTCTTAAGTGTAAAGGAAAGTCCGGAAACCTTCTTTACTGCGTCCTCATAATCGAGGCCTGAAAGCTCTTCAAGCTCAGAAACCGTTGCAAAGCACTTATAAATCTCAAACCAAAGCTGCTTTTTAAGGTCATAAACTGTGATGCCAAGGAGAGAAAGCTCTTTTTCAAGCTTTTCCATGCTCACGTTCTGGCAGCTCATCATGAGGATAAGTCTGAAGGTTGCGTTTCTGTTACTGCGGGCATAGTCTGCAACAATATAGGGGATCGCCTTTGCGTCAGTCTGGAAGATGGACGCATTGTCTGCCATGTAATCCTTGAGAAGATACTCAGAGGAAATGACGTTGATGAAGCCCTGCTCTGTTGCTCTTGTTGAGAAGTCTCTGAGCACCTCAAACATATTGAAGTCTTCATCCTCAACTGTAAGGTACTTATTCTTCTCTACTGTAGCACTCCAGAAATTAGGTGTTGTATGGAAATATTCATCCATAGACTCCTGATTTGTGGGAAGTCCTGCATATTTTGTCAGCTCATAATAGTACTGACGGTCGATCCAACGGATATCAGATACGGGGAATGCCTCACCGCCGTACCATTCAACCTTTGAAACCTGATTTTTAAGCGCTGCGAAGGACAGCTCTGTACCCATACCAAGATATCTTGAAATATTGGGGAGCAGACGGTGATGCAAGTAATCCTTATCAGCCTCCCAGCTCATATAGGAGGATGTTCCGGTATGCTTATTTGTAGCTGCTACCTCGGTAATACTTGCCATCAGGATATGTGACATTGCGTCAACAAGTCCGTCACAGTTTTTGTCACACATACAGTAAACGATATTCTTATCGTCACGGTTGTGGCACTGCTTGATTATCATATTGAGTCCGATCTGAGCTGTTGTTATAAGCTTGGAGGGCTCAACGATAACCACAAAGCCAACCTCCTCAAAGAAGTCGACGTTTGCATTATGAACCTGGATATCAAGAACGTCTGAGCGTGTAATGATACCGATATCGGGATTCTTCGCTTCTGTATCAAGAACCTCGATATTCCAAAGGAACGGAATGTTTGTTACGGCAGAAATACCGTCCTCGATCCATTCGTGGATATCCTCCTCAATTGCATGTCTTCCGAGAACAACGAGCACCTTCTGATGAGCCAGAAGTGTTCTGTTCATGGGATAGAATGCATAGGGGATAAGGTCTCTGTAGAAGGGATTGTTAAACAGGATACTCTTACCCTCAAGCATATCGAGACATGAATAAAGGTAATTGTGATCAATGGGGAATCCCGACTGATGGAGTCTCTTTACATATGTAGCAAAGCTTGTTATCTTCTGGTCCTCGCTCTTTTCCAGCTCAAGGATAATATCGTCTGTAGAAACGGTATAAGCAAGTGAGCTGTTAAGGCTTGTATTCTCGGAAAGAAGCTTATCCTTAAAGAGGCTGCGCAGGAACTTTCTGAGAAGTGAGTAGTTGACCATTCTGTATGCTTCATCGTCCTCTCCCATTACGGTGCTGTATTCCTTCTGGGTGATACCGTCAAGATAGAAATACATTTCTCCCATAAGAAGAATACCGAATACGGGATAGAAAACGCTCTTAAGAAGCTCAAGCTGATACAGTCTTGTGCTGACCAGCATGATAAGAACAAGAATAACTACAGAGCTGTAATAGAAAATCTTTAAAAAGCTTCTTACCTGAACGAAGCTATCCTTAAGACACCAGAGATTTCTCTCAAAGAAGTAGCGATAGAAGTTGGAAGCAACCTTTGTATGAAGCTTTCCATCAGGCTTTACAAACTTCTTGATGAATCCCATGCAAATAGATTTCAATGCAAGATATGCAGCAATAATAACTGTATTGGAGATAAAGAATATCCAATAGAAGATATTGATATGGTTAAGGAAATTAGTAATAAACTTACTGATTTCTTTACATATCTTCGCAAGGAAACCGGGCATCCATTTGAGAGTTGCAAGATTCTCAAAGAATGCAGGTATACTGTTAATTAAGTCTATAAGCCAGTCATTTATATTATCCATAAGTATCATCGCAACGACGATAAAAAGGAATGCGATGACCGGCATAGCAAACTGACGGCTACGATGAGTTTTCTCTATATTCAGCTTATTATTTGTAAAGCAGAACAATACGAAGGGGAGAAGCGCTACAAGCAGCTTGACTATATGAACAATTTTATCAATCATATAACTCCTCCCTCGTTAAAGATACGCTCTTTACATAGTCGATAGGCACTTCAATAATGTTACCGACCTCAAGAAACTCAACATTTGTCTTGCAAAGCTCATAAGGAATCTCATAATCGTAGTCTGCAAGAACAGTATAATCGTTATAATAAGGCTCGATATCTCCGGCCTTTACGGTAGAAAGGTCAATATAACCGTAGAACAGCTCGCTGAACTCGTCTACCTTTTTACCGATGTCATAGACGTGCTTTGCGATAATTGTCTGCTGGCTTATTCTGCATTTCTCCGAATAATTCAGTACAGAAAATCCTCTCATTACGTTACAAGCATGGCTGAGATATTTTGAGAATGCTGTAATACCGTCATCAATAGTATTAAGTATTCCACCCATAACCATATTGAAATGCAGGAATCTGTCTGTAAGCTGTTTCCTCATCGCTATCAGGAATGCAAATCCGATAATTACAAGAATACCGACTGAAATTCCTGTCAGAATAAGGGAAACTGAGAATGAGCCCGGGGTATTAATATGGCTGAACAGGAGAGGTATGAAGCCGAAAAGGAAACCGCAAACAGCAATAAGAGCTGTTATAAGTGTCTTCTTCTTGGTCATTCTCTGAGCCATTTTTTCTCTGATTTCCTTGTCTGCATCCTCGATCATTTTAATATACTCTCGGTTGTTAAACAGAGCAGGAGTCTCTATATCTACCATCTTCTCTTCTTCATCAAGAAGATTATAAAGAACGTCCTCTCTCTGTCTGTCTGTAAGACAAAGAATTCTTTCGTCATCAATTGTTGAAATTTCATCCATTTCCGTATCAACAGAAGCCTTGAGGGCTCTTCTGGGCTCTCTGAGATATCGGTTGAATTTCTTTGTTATTGCTCTGGACTGCTTACACCATGCACTGTACTCATCAACGGGACAATCCGAGGAAAGTCCAACTCCGCCGTAATCTGCGTAAAGTTCACTAGTCGGGAAGGTTGAGTCGATCGTTACGGGTACGTCTACGTTTGCCTCAAAAAGACGCTGGGAGGTAGCATTATCAATATCTGTTACCTCTTCAGCCTTGATCTCAACTGCAAGCTTTTTGATATGCAGATTAGTTGCTCTGAGCTTACTGAGATATGCGGAACAGGTTCTCTTCACTGCCTCTACATTGAACTCAATATTTGCACGGTATACTCTGTTTGAATTTACAGCGCCCGCCGGAATGGGATTTACTGCCAGCATAAGCAGCAAGCCAACCATTCTCATCTGATCAAAGCGATACTGTCTGTTACTTCTTTCGATAATATCAAAAACTATATATCTAAGCTTTTCGGGATACATATTGTAGTCGGCAAAGGAGGAATATTCCTGCTCATCCTTTCCCTTCCACATCATATTCTGCTCATAGTTCTTGTAATCATATGTACGTCTTGCAACACAGATTACCTCCTGAGGGATCTTATCTCTCAGGGTGAATCTCTTTTCGATAGCAGAATAAAGTCTTGCTTTATATGTATTCTCTACAATACACTCAAGATATTCGGGGTCGGTATATATGGGATCATAATCTCCGATAAAGCCGACAAAATCTATGATCTTATTCTCGGGAATAAGATCACAAATCTTATGCGCATCACTCTCGCGGATGCCCTCGATGAGGGCATCCACGTTATCCTCAGATACGTACTGCAAGAGCATCTGTCTGCGCAGGGAGTCGATTATTCCGGCAAGCTCTGTTGCATTAATAGCTGAAAGCTGTCTTGCCACAAGGTACTCGCTGAATCTGAGCTCTCCCGTTACAATTCCTGAGTATATCTCATTATCCTCTATAACAGAGTTGAATTTCGGTATTGTGCAAAGCGCTGATGTGAGTCGTGTTAACGGGTTACTAATTGCCATCTCAAAGGATTCATATCTTCTCTGTCTGCGTTCAGCAATTTTATCCCAGCAGATCGCTCCGTCCTCATATATTTCAATATCCTTATACTGAGTATAATCGAAGGGGTTAACCTGCTCGAGACCGTCCTCGCTTACTACGATGGCTCTCCATTCATCCTTATATTCAATGATGGAATACAGATCGGGGAGCATTTCGCTTATTGTCTCTCCTTCTTTATTCCAGGGACAAAGAGCATACTTTTTCTTGTCCGCAATGGGGGCAAGAAAAACATCGTATTCATTAAACAGATCGATCATTTTCTGCTCGGCAATTACAACTGTAAACATGACTTCACCTCCTTTTCTGGCATTAATACCGATTAATTTATTTGATGAGCTCGCGAAGCTCGTCGATCTTCTGGCTGAAGTTAGAGATGCTGAGAGACTTAAGCTTGATGCTAAGCTTCTTGAATACCATGTTAACAACCTTATTCTCGGAAAGAATTGTATTCTTTCTCATAGCCTCGTCAACGTTGTATTCATCGTTCTGGAAGTTCTCTACAAAGAGCTTGAACTGAGCAACAATACGGTTTGCAAGGAAGGGTGCACGGTCTACTTCCTGCTCATATCTGTTGATCTCGATCTCAAGAACGTTGAGAATAGCATCGATCATGATGGAAAGCTCGTTATCATCAAGCTTTGCACGAGGAAGTGAATTATAGTATGCAAGAGGAATCTCGAACAAGCTTGTGGGAGCCTTATGGCCGTCACCGATCTTAAATGCTGTAGCTTCCTTGAAGAAGGAGCTCTCAGAGTATCTGCGGTTGCACTCTACGTCGTACTTGCAACGCTCCTCTACCATCTCGAAGATCTTTGCTACAGATGCACGGTCACGGTAGAGAGCATCGAGAACCTCGTAGAACTCGTCACACTCTGTATTGTTGGAAACGATAAGTGCTGTCTGCTCGCCCTGGCTGTCCTCAAGTGCATATACTCTCTTCTGTACGTCATATCTGGAAGACTGATACTTCTTGATCATGCTGTATGTGATACCATAGATAAGTGCGGAATGGATCTTGAGCATTTCGTCGTAGTGAGCATCCATGGAAATCTCAGGCATTTCTGTGAGAGAATCCCAACGCTTATCGATATGGAGAGAAATTGTTGCGCTCTTTGTGGAATCAGGTCCGAGCTTCTTGATGTACTCGTGGTATGCATTGTAGTAAATACCTGCATCCTCGGAATACTGATCGTCTTCTCTGCACTCCTGAGGGCTCTTGAAACGGGAAAGCTTATCGGGAGTGATGTTATAAACTGCCTTAAAGAATCTAAGGTCATACTTGGAAACTGTGGGGGAAGCACAAGCGGAAAGACCGAGAGACTCGATTGTCTGTCTTACGTTGATATCACGAAGCTTGTTGAGCTCGAGGTTGTAAGAACAGATCGGCACGTCACGGGGCTCGGAGAAGTCTGTGCAGCCGATACCGGGAGCCGCAAGCTTCTGACCGAGTGTGAGGCACTCGTTAAGGTATGTGATCCACTCATCGGGAGAGATCTTGGGAGTTACTCTGTCCTCACCCTCGCCCTTGAGGCTGTTCTCTCTGATATAAGCCTTGAGTCTCTGCTCGAGGGAGAGAGCCTTGATGATGTTGAGGTCAATAATATCCTTACATTCCTCGCGAACGGACTCTCTGAAGTAATCGATAACTACCTCATCAAATACGTCCTTCTTCTCATAATCGCCGTATACGTCATACTCTGCAAGTCTGTCGCTCTCTGCGTTCTTCTTGATAGCCTGGAAGATATCGGAGTTGAGAGACTCGGGAAGGAGAAGACCCTCGCTGCTCTCGGGACACATGCTGAGAAGGAGGTCGATCTGCTCCTTAGTAGCGCATACGTAGCGGATGAAGTCACCCTTCTTGAATCTGATCTGCTCAAGGATCTCATCCTGCTTACGGGAAAGGTTTGTAACCTTAGCCTCGAAGCTGCCGTAGAAAGATTCAAACTGCTTATTAAGCTGGCCTACGTAGTTAAGAAGAACCTCGTATGCTGCTTCGATGATAGCATTATCCTTGTACTGGTCTACAAGTGCAACGTATGCAGGGAAAAGGTCATTGAGCTTGTCCCAGAATGCTGTGAAGCCGCCTGCGATCTTATCTACGATAGTCATAGGTGTATTCTCGATCTGGCAAACCTGGTCAAGGTTGCACTCCTCGATCTTGGAATAACGTGCACGAACGTCAAAGAAGTCCTTATTGTTTGCAGTAGGAGCGAAAATAACGAGCTTGCTAAGAGCCTCGTCCTTAGCTGCCTTTGCTACCTCATACTTCTCCTGAGCCATAGACTGGAGTCTGTAAAGCATGTAACGCATAGCGTTAGGATGCATAGCTCCGTCAGAGGACTTAAGAAGAGACTCAAGGTGGAAGGACTCTACTCTCTCATCAACGATTGCGGGAGCATCGTAAAGAATGCTCTGAATGAGTCTCTTCGCAGAAGCAGCTGCATGCTTCTTAGCGAGCTTCTCATAGCGGCGGATAGCGCTCTTATCGCTGTTAGCCTTCATACGGAGGCTTTCGTTTGTTGCATATTCCTTAGTTGTACGGAGACCGTTAACGGGAATAGCGTTGGATTCAACCTCAGGAATCTCATTGAACGCCTTAACGAGAACTTCATCAAGGCTGATGAAGAATGTTTCGATCTTCATATCTGCAGCAGCCTCTGCGTTTTCGCCGTCAGCTACGAGATAGCCCTTGATATCGTTATCAAATCTCTGGTTACCGTTCTTAACTTCCTGAACGTAGATCTCTTCAATTCTGGGAGCTGCAGCAGTTGTTGTAGCTCTCTTCTTCTTGAATTCAGCTCTTGCCTGCTCGAACTTCTTATCATACTTAAGCCACTCACCAACAGTTTCGCCGGAGCCGATTCTGTCCATAGCTCTGCTGTATGCGATATAGTCAGCGATAGCCTCATAGGGATATCTGAGAACAGATGCACCGATACCGCCGAAACGGTTACGGCCGAGGTTATTACCATCAGCAAATTCCTTGATGATGTTGTCCTCGATGGAGAATGCATTACCCTGCATAGGTCCGATGTTCTGCTCGTAAAGGCTTCTTGCAGCAAAGTTCTTATACTGCTCGAGAGTCATCATGCTCTCCTGGCTCTGGTCAACACGGTCAAGGAGGAAGCAGAAGTCAAAGGGAAGGTTATCAAGACGCTCTGTTCCCTTAACTGTTGTGGGAATATCGATATGGAGATCCTTATATCTCTCAAGATCCTTTCTTACGCCGCAGAAGCCGCTCGCCTTGATCATGAAAGCATTGATTTCCTTGATTGCAGCATAGCCGTTTCTTCTCTGGCTCTCGCGCTCTGTCTCAGTCTTGATAACTGTATCCATAACGCCGGGAAGGAGAAGGAATCCACGAACGATAAGTGCCTTTTCTCTGTAGTGCTTACGCATGTAGTCACGAATAAGCATACCTACAGTCATAGCAATACCGGAGCCTGTACCACCACTTGCGGAGGAACAGATAACTACACGAAGAGCCTGCTTAAGCTCAGCATCGTCCTTAAGGAAGAGGCTGTCAATAGCCTTATAAAGCTTCTGGATCTCACCTGTCTTAATTGTTGCGTTAAGAGCAAGACGGGAGATAGCTCTTACCTGACCTGCACCCTCAGATACAGTCTTGGAGTAAAGGGTTGTGTTGTTGGGGAACCAACAACCTCTTGCATCTTCGTCATTCTTGAGGTAGTCAAGAACGCTCTGGGGAGAAGATGTCTGGATGGGAACAATGTTTGCCTTGGAGCGCTTAACGCACTTAAGGTCATTGGCATTTGTGTCCATTGCCACGAAGCGAAGATTGATTTCCTCGCCGGGTGCACACAATTCTGCAACTCTGGTTACGATATCGGAGCCGATACCACCAACGCCTACGAACAGCGTTGCGGGTGTAGAGTTAATACCCAATTTTTCTGTTTTAATTTTCATTATATATTCCTCCGAAAATTATTTTTATATTAAGAGACTATATAAATTTTTTAATTGGACTGATAATTAGCTGTGAGAAAGCTTAAAGGAAATCTCAAGGGCCGACTTTTTAATTTCAATAAGTGCGTTATTGCCAACTGTGCGGTCTACTGATGAGCTTGCTCTGTTAAGAGGATCAACTATTTCACCTGTAGAACGATCTTTTTCATAAGTATATTTGTTTATGCTTATTTTATCGCATTCGGTTTTGATTCCTTTAATACAAATTCGTCTTTTAGATGATTTGCACATCCTGTTATCAACAGGAGCAAGCTTAAAGATTACTCTTACTGAATGCTCCTTAGGAAATAATGCAGGTGTTGAAACAATTAATCTTCTGCCCTTTCTGTCATACTTGAGCTCCATGCGGCAGTCTGCAAGCTTTGCGAAGTCGAGACTGATGCTGCAATCGCCAACTTCAATTTTATTGGGAAGCTGCTTCTGAAGCAAGAATAACATAATAAGAATAGCCAAAAGAATAACACCAAGTACAGCAATAACCGCAGTTAAAGCAGGTGAAATTGCTGCCATTACAGAATAACAAATATTCATTTTGCACCTCCGGCTTATTTATGCCTTAATTTACAGCTGAGTGTTGAATATTTTGTGCTGATATCAACAGTCATATTTCTTGCATCTCTTGAGATAGGCTTAGGCTCTCCGCCGGCAATACCTCTGGAAAGAGGATCAATAATACGACCTGTTTTAGGATCTCTCTCGTATGTATAGCTGTTAATAGCAATCTTGGGATTCTCAGATGTGATATCAACGATTCTGATTCGTCTGTTTTTGGATTTATCCTTAAGCTTATCAATAGGCACAAGCTTAAATACTACGTAGCACTGACCTTCGCCCGCTACCTCGGTGGGTGTTGCTATGGAAAGAGTACGGTCTCTCTTGCTGTATCTGACATCAGCATGAATATCGCTGATAGTCTTGTTCTTAAGCTTGAACACAGTAGATTCACACTCAATATGGTTGGGAAGAACCTTCTGATTGAGAATCAGGAACAGGAGAAGAATAAGGAACAGAATACCGGAAATTGCAATAGCCCAAACTACTGCAAGAGGAAGAATCTGAATGTTGAAGGATACCTTATCGCTGCCGTAAAGTGTATCGCCCTTATTTGACTCAAGACTTGCAGTAATTGTAAGGTCGTATTCACCTGTGCTGGGCGCCTTATATTTTCCGTTCTCATCCTTTGCAAGATAAACGTTTACAGCAGATTCGCCTTCAAGAGGCTCAACCTTATAAAGGAGGGATTTGCCCTTCTTTTCATCATCGCCGCATAAAGCCTTGAAATCAAAGGATACAGCCTTGAGCTGTTCATCGGTAAGGGGCTCACCGTCAACTAAAAGATCAACTCTTATAGGCTTCCACTTCTTGTTATCGGAAAGCTGATACCACTTATTGGGCTGAAGGACCTCTGCCTTGAGCTTAAGTGCGTCCTCAGGATCGATAATCTCAAGGGTATTGGGGAAGATAGATGAATCGTCCTCACTGGAAATCTTATAGTCCTTAAGGTATGTACCTGTTACCACAGTACCGACGTCACTGCCGGGATTAAGGGTGATTGTACTTCCCTTGTCAACATCAATAGGCTCGATTCTGGGGCTCTTGCCGTCCTCTGTGATCTCGATATCGAACTTTACGTTATTTCCCATAAGGGGAGACTTTGTAATATCCTCACCTGTTTTTGCGTCAATGAGCTTTGCATAAAGTTTATACTGGCCTCCGAGAACACTTCCCTTTTCAATGTCCACAGGATTGCCCTCAAGATCTTTGATCTCAACTGTCATATCTACGTCAGGCTCATAGAAGATCTTGATCTTATCTCTGTCTGCACCGGTTATATCAAGAGTATACTTTCCTTTGGCACATTCTCCGAAGGTTACTACCTGTCCGTAAAGGCTACGGTCAGTTTTGGGTGTATAGTCAGTACCTGCGCTGTCTTTGCCGTAAGGTCCGGGCCAGCTGTACTCACTGAACTTACGCTGACCGCTGTTTGAAGTAGGATCGATCACGGTTTTATTTTCATCATCAGTAATAAGAGAATTGATCTTTGCTCCCTCACCCTGAACGAAAACAATCAAGCTCTTCATGGAAATATCAAGAGTCAAGCTTTTTCCGAACAAGCTGTCCGTCAGCTCATCTCGCTGGAATATCTTATTACATATTCCAATCAGCTTCTCCTGCAAAGCATCCGAGGTTTTTGCCTGGTCACTGTACAGGTATCTCTTTTCATCTGCCTCTACAACGTCCATGATATAATCATGAACCTTTACCTCGCCCAAAAGGAAGTACTGAAGCTTCATATCCTTGCTGGCATAGCCCTTAAGAATTTCCTCAGTTCTTTCCTTGCTAAGAACAAGGCTGTTGGCAAGTCTGAGAATCTCCTGGTCGTTATACTTCATATTGGAAGCATCGCCGTCAAAAGCACCGTCAGTAAGAACGATAAGCCACTTATCTGTAGCATTGGATTTTCTGAGATATTTTGCTGCCTTATCTACAACTGAAATAGGGGTACTACCGGGCTTCAAGCTGTACATGTTTGAAATCTTATTGATATCACTGACGCTTCTGATCTCGATAGGGTCCTCATTCTCAATGTAATCATCGGCCTGTGCGGGCTTTGAACCGTCAGTTACAACCTCCCACATGGGGAAGATAGTAAGCTTGTCTCCGTTTTCAAAATCCATCATAGATGCGAAGATTTCCATTGCAAACTTAGCCTTACACCAGTAGTCTACGCCATTATACATAGAACCGGAGTTATCGTAAGCAACAACAATGTCGTAGGTCTTTTCTATTTTAACAACATTAGCTGCCGCAACGCCAACTGAAGGAAGAATTCCTCCTGTCATCAAAATCACCGCAAGCAGTATCAGCGAAAGTCTGAATAATCCTTTTTTTATACCCATACTTTCCTCCTATATTATTATATTTATTTGAATAACTTTCCAAAATGGATATTTTGGGGCATTTTGGTGTATTATACATAATAATATCACATCCTATATTTTTCGTCAACATATAATACATAATTTAGTTACAATTACAGTGTAAATTTTTAAGCCGAATAATTAACTAAAATATATAAAAAAATCCTGTAAGGCAGATTGCCTTACAGGATTTTTTTAATTAATACCTGATATTATTCTTTTCAACATGGATGCATCCTGCGCATTTACGGTTCCGTCCTCATAAAGGTCGGCCGCATCAATCACCTGGTCACCCATCAGCAGTCCCACAAGGACACGCTTCATAAGGTTTGAATCAATGGCGTTTACGTCACCGTCATTATTCAAATCACCCTTTTCCCATCTTTCAACGGAGGGCACAGACACCTCAGTTACGTCGCCGCAGCCTGAGCAGATATAAAGATCGATTCCCTCCTCAAGCAAGGTGGGAGCCTTTAACGTTTCCAAAAACTCATAGTTATGCTGATGTGCTACCACATCGCTTTCCTCTGCGCTTTCAACTACACGGATAACGTATGATACGTCATTTCCGTTAAGATTGAAAATTTCAAAAATAGGATGAGCCGCGATCTGGGCATCGGGGTCACCGGGGAGCATAAGCTCAATGGTGCCGTCGTTGTCCTTATCCTTATAAGTTTCCTCGTTCATCACAACCTCGGTTTTTGCAATGAGAGAAGCATCTGCCGCAGAGATAATAATTCCCTTTCCGCCCCAAAGACCGCCGTTTGTGCCGTCCTGGTAAATGATGGACTTGTTTGCCTGGACGTTTGCAATAAAGCCGTCCTTACTCTTTATAAGAAGAGGGTCGTTAGCATTGCCGTAGGAGGTAGTGATATTGCAGTATATCTTAAGCTTGGGGTAATTTCCGTTTGCATCGGGATTTGCTGTCATATGAATGGTAACAACGTCATTTTTGCTAACACGGAAAGGAGTAACAGGTCTTGTAAATACTACGTCGTTTGCCTTATATGTAATTCCCTTACAGGTTACTGTTACCTGAAAATCCTCAGTCTTTGCGCCGGTGGCATCTGCTGCTGACGCATCGATAGCAAGGATTCCGGCACTTGTTGCAGTGAATGTATACCAATAACCGTCGCTGTCGCCCTCGGCAAGGTCTGTATTTATAAGATAGCTCTTTGCTGCGGCAAAATATCTGTCGTTTGCATTTTCGGGATTACTCTCAGTGCCAATCTCGCCGGCATCTGCAAAAACAGCCACAGACATAGCGCTGAAAATGAACAGTATTGCAAGGATAAGTGCAAGAGCGTTTTTAAAAAAATTCATTTTGATTCTCCTATCGAGGGTATAGCATTTCCGCAAGGGACAGCACGTTTTTTATGTAAAAATTCAAATATCATCTGAATTTTTTAAAACGTGTTCATTTATTTTAGCATATTTTCCCGAGCTATGCAATACTCCGAAGGCAATTTTGTGCATATTTACAATAAATCAATTTATTATTATGCAATTTGTTCTTTAATACCTCTTG
>JAZRRC010000155.1:0-8101 GCA_045650355.1 Candidatus Avispirillum sp.
CAAAATATCCTTGCCCGCAACTCCGATATCAGCCGCTCCGCGCTCAACGTAAATAGCAACGTCAGACGGCTTTACCCAGAAGTATCTTACTCCGCATTCTTCGTTTTCAAATATAAGCTTTCTGTTATTCTCGCGTATCGAGGGGCACTCAAAGCCTGCTTTCTCGAACATGGAATATACCTTTTCACCAAGTCTTCCCTTGGGAAGCGCTATATTAAGCACGGTCTTCAACGTTTACTACCTCCCCATCAGTTATTGTTACTACTTTCTTACAGACGTATCTTGTTGGAATGCTTCTCTGAACTGAAACGCTTCCCTCTGCAGAATACTTTTCAACCGCCTCTTTAAGAATAGCGGTATCGGTATTTCCGCTGTAAACGATAACTGTATCAACGTCATATTTTCTAACGTCGGAAAGGCGGCGCTCAAGCATATCAAGATATACTGCAAAGCCTACGGCACCTGATCCCTTCTGCATCTTTTTCATAAGTCTGTCATACTGACCGCCGGAAAGAACGCTCTGAGGAATACCGCTGATAAAGCCCTTAAATACGATACCGTTATAATACTTGATATCGCTGATAACTGAGAAATCGATTCTTACAATATCGGAAAGCTCCTTATCAAGAGACTCAATAACGTCCTCGAGAAGGTCGATATCAGAGGTATCGATCTTACCGTCGAGCATATTGCGAAGCTTTGCAATAACCTCTGCAGGACGGCCGTAGATGCCGACGATTTTCTTTACAAGCTCTGCCTTCTCAGCTTCAATACCGAGATCGGAAAGAAGAATTGACAGCTCGTGAGAGTTCTTTTCGCCAACGAGACGCATTACCTCGCTCTTCGCAACGTCTGCAATGCCTACATAATCGAATACTGCAGAAAGGATGCCGAGATGGGAGATATCAAGGAGCGAATTACTGTCAATTGCAACAAGGCTCTTTGCGGCAAGGGATACTACCTCGCAAACGGAATACTCATCAATATCACCGATACACTCAAGACCTACCTGCATGATCTCCTTGAAGCTATGAGTTTTCTCAGAAACTCTGTATACGTTTTCGTTATAATAAAACTTTTGAACAAAGCCCTCAATATCTCTTGAGCTTTTGATAATTGAAAGGGTCACGTCGGGCTTGAGGGCCATAAGGCGACCGTTTGTATCTGTAAAGGTGATGACACCGTCGGAAATAAGGAAGTCCTTGTTTCTGACGTAAAGATCATACTCCTCAAACTTGCTCATTTTATACTGAGAATAGCCGTACTTTGAATAAAGCTCTCTCAGAGCAAATATGACCTTTTCATCATATTTAATTACTGTATCATTGATATTCATTAATTTGTTTCCTCTGCTTTAAGTTTATCAATGGCGCTTCGATAGCCGCCGCTTCCGTATTTCAGGCATTTGCTGACTCTTCCGATAGTTGCTGTGCTGATGCCAACGTTTTCGGAAATAGTCTGATAATTTTCGCCTCTGTCAAGCATGATAGCCGTTTCAAGACGCTGCGCCATATCCTGCAATTCCTTGATTGTGCACAGGTCATCGAAATAACTGTAGCAATCCTCTATCGTTTCAAGATTCAATATAGTTGCAAAAAGTCTGTCAATAGCTTCTGTATGATTAATAGCCATAATAAACCTCTTTTTCTGTAATTGTTTAACAGTTTAACACTTTAACACACTAAAGTCAAGAGATTTATTCATATTCATCAGCAAATCCAAATTAGCGCACTTGATATTGTGCACTTTGTATAAAGAAAGTAAATAAAGACCCTGCAAAAGCGAGAAAGATTCAGGCTTTTGCAAGGTCTTAACAAATCGAATAATTTGGCGGGGTCTTCTAAAAGCTTAAAGTTTCTTATTTTGCGTCGTACCACGTTGCACCCTTATTTGCTTCAACGTCAAGGGGAACTACTGTGTTATATGCGTTTTTCATTTCGCGGACAAGTATCTCTGCTGCCTTGTCTGCACACTCAAGGGATGCCTCAACTATAAGCTCGTCGTGCACCTGAAGAATAAGGCGGGCATCAATTCCGGACTGGGTAAGCGCCTTATCAACGTTTATCATTGCAAGCTTGATAATATCGGCAGCAGTCCCCTGAATAGGGCTGTTCATTGCAACTCTCTCACCGAATGCCTTGAGATTCTTATTCTGAGCGGCAAGCTCGGGAATGGTACGGCGGCGTCCGAGAAGAGTTGTTGTATAGCCGTCAGCCTTTGCCTGTTCAACCGTTGTTTTGAGATATGAATCAACTCCGGGGAATGTTGCAAGATAGCTGTCTATATACTCTCGGGCAGCCTTACGGGAAACGTGAAGGTCCTGAGAAAGGGAGAAATCTCCGATGCCGTAAACGATACCGAAGTTTACTGCCTTTGCCTTAGAGCGAAGCTCCTTTGTTACAAGCTCAGGGGCAACACCGAATACCTTTGCAGCGGTGGATGCATGGATATCGCCACCCTCAAGATAGATATTCTGCATTACGCTGTCGCCGGACATCTCTGCAAGGAGGCGAAGCTCGATCTGAGAATAGTCGGCATCAACGAGGATGTGATCCTCGTCTGTTGCAGTAAAATATCTGCGAAGCTCTCGACCGAGCTGACCGCGGACGGGAATATTCTGCATATTGGGGTCCGCCGAGGAAAGGCGGCCTGTTGCGGTACCCGTCTGATTAAAGCGGGTATGGATCCTCTGATTTTCATCAACAAGGGCAATAATGTTCTCACCGTAGGTGCCTACAAGCTTTGCGACCTGTCTGAAATCAAGGATATCCTCAATTATTTCATGATATGCACGAAGGGAGTCAAGAGTCTCAGCATCTGTTGCATATCCTGTTTTTGTCTTTTTCTTAACGGGAAGACCGAGGTCCTCGAAAAGCACCTCTCCAAGCTGCTTCGGGGAATTGATATTAAATTCTCTTCCCGCCTGGATATATATTCTCTCTGCAAGCTGTGACTGAAGATTCTGAAGCTGATTAATATAGGAGCGAAGTCCATCGGTATCAAGACGGAATCCTTCAATTTCCATCTTTGCAAGAACGGGAGAAAGAGGTATCTCTATATCAGAAAGAACACTCTCCATTCCCTGCTCTTTTAGTGCTTCCAAAAGACTCGGATAAATGCGGGCGGTGTACCATGCGGCTGCTCCCTCACCCTCTACGGGCTGCTCACCAAGATATCTTACTACTGATTTTTCAATAGGATATGCGCTCTCGCCGGGAGAAAGGAGATATGATGCACTCATTGTATCGAAAATGCATTCTCCGCTAAGAGAGCTTTTTATCATATACTTATAAAGCTCTTTATAATCGTGGCAGATAAATCCCTTTTCAAATACGGGGGCTGCATCGCCTGTTACCTTATATATTTTTTCAGCAGTTGCACAGTAGACGTTTCCGTCCTTTACAGAAATTGCAAAAACGTCTGCGAGCTTTGCAATTTCCTCGCCCATAGCATCCACAACATCTGGCAAGGTTACCTGAACTGCTGCCTCTGATTTCTCTTTTTCAAAATCAAAGCGCTTTGCAAGGCCTGAAAACTCAAGCTTTGTGAAAATTTCAAGAAGCTCGTTCTTATCCTCGCCACCGTTTTCGATATCTTCAAGAGTCATTCCGATAGGGGCTTCGCGGCTTATCTTTGAAAGCTCATAGGACATATAAGCATCTTCTTTTCCCGCAAGGAGCTTTTCCTTTGCGCTTTTTCCGGCACCGCCGAGAGTCTCGTCTGCATAAAGTCCGTCAAGGCTGTGGCAAGCACCGATAAGCTTGAAGGCTGTTTTCTCGCCGATACCCTTAACACCGGGAATATTATCGGAGGAGTCGCCCATAAGAGCCTTAACGTGGATATATCCCTCGGGGGTCACGCCATACTCTGAGGTAAACTTTTCTTTATCAAACACGATATCCTCTTTTGTTTTAACGAGGATAACTGAGGTATTATCTGTGATAAGCTGCAAGGAGTCTCGGTCTCCTGTGAGAATATAGGACTGAATGCCTCCTGCATTATCTGCCATTCCCGCAACTGTGCCGAGAACGTCGTCTGCCTCCCAGCCCTGACACTCGATTACTGTAAAGCCCATTGCCCTTGCAGTTTTCTTTGCCCAGGGAAGCTGAGCCGCAAGATCATCGGGCATGGGATGGCGGTTTGCCTTATAGCCGTCATACATTTCGTGACGGAATGTGGGACCCTTAAGGTCAAAGGCGCAGGCAAGATAATCGGGGGAGAGGCTGTCTATATGCTTTTTCAGTATCGTGATAAATCCGTATACCGCATTTGTGGGTATTCCCTCCTTGGTTGAAAGGGGGCGGACACCGTAAAATGCTCGGTTAAGGATACTGTTACCGTCTACAATCAAAAGCTTTTTGGAATCTGTCATTTTCTTATTCCTTCTTCTTTATAATAAGAATATTTTACCCCAAAAGCATTACAATGTCAACATTATTATATAAGTAAGGGGGCTGTCATAAGCATTTCGCGGATTGCGGCATATATGGAAAAATATTTATTTTCACCGATGGGATTTTCTCCCTTTCCGCACTCAACTGTAAAGGAGGGGCGATCAAAGCTCTCAATAAACCAGTCGGTAAGACCGCCGTATGATGAAAGCCCCTCCGGCTTTGACAGCTTGTATCCCGACAGCCTTGAAAGAATTTTTGCAATCCTCTCAGCGCCCTTGGGTGTTTTTTCACCCGATGAATAATATATCTCCTCACCTGCAGAATGGAGTGTCATTATCATACTGATTGAGGAATCATATTTAATAAGGCTTGCAAGGGCGGCAGTTTCAGGCTCTGACAGGGGACATTCTCCCGAATATCTTGTAGGACCGGGCTCAATGCCGTTTTCTGATTCAAGGGCTTTATATTCCAAAAATCCCGCATCGTAATTATGATTCAAATCTACACCTCGTGCATTTGCCTGCCATTTTGAAAAGTCTCCCCCGGACATTTTATAAAGGCGGTCGTAAAGGATGTTATCCTCAGACAGTCCGTTTATCACAAGGTCTGCCCCGTCGGGGTTGAGCTGAGGGACGATTCTCAGGCATCTTTTGGAAAAGAGGGTCTGCAAGTTAATGCCGAAGGGCTGCTTTGATGATTTATAATATTCGCAAAGCTCGTTTACAAAGCGCAAAAGAAGAAGAGTTGTTATCCATTCCGCTCCGTGATGGCATCCAACGTAAAGAACGGATTTTTCCGCCCTTTCGTTACCGAGAGTTATCATATGTATCTTTTTTGAGAGGATGGATTCTCCGATTCCCGTGACAGAGAGAAAATCATATCTTTCTGCCATGATTTCAATAAATTCACACACTGCGCTGTGGTCTGCGGGAGTTGCAAAGTCAAGAAGAGCCCTGCTTTTATCTGTTTTCTTTCTGTATTCGCTTGTCATAATTCCAAATACTTCCTTTTCTGTTTTTTTGAAGTATATTCAAAGAGAAAAAACATTATGCCAAACATAAAATTTACAAATTTACTCCTTGTATTGTGTGCCTCGGTATGTTAAAATGTTTTGTATTGATTTTAAATATACTCTATCGGAGAATATATGGCAAAAAATAAAATAACAGCTTCATTCAGACTGTTTTCCATTTTGGCTGTGCTTTTGACTACCATAATATCAAAAGGCCTTCAGCTTGCCTATCTTTGGGCAGCATCTGATATAACAGTCTCTGTCGCTCTTGTATATCTGTTCCGATACGGATATATGCTTATGGGCATCGCAGCAACGGCCGGCGCTGTTACCACAGCTGTCTATGCATATTCCTATTTCGGCAAAAAGACTTGCATCACAACATCACTTATATCCCTTGGCTGTCTTTTCTTGGGAAAGGTTATAATGTTTACCTATAACCTTCTTGCAAATCAATTGAATCCTGCTCAGCTTATTTCGGGAGGACTTTCCTATCTCGTCGAAGTGCTTTTCGACCTGCTCATCCTCATTGTTGCTATTATCCTGAGCGCCATCTTTGCAAAAAAGAGAGATTGTTCAGATAAAGAAAGAACTGTAAGAGCTCACTCCCCCTTAATATGCGCATTTATTTCCTCGGCTCTTTATTATATTTTCCTCATTCTTGATCTTTCCCTTATGAACGTTATTCCCTTTTTTATAAAGTACAGCGATCCCACCGTGAACGAGATCAAGAGCATTATTTCCGACTATCTTTTCTACGTATTCCAGATTCCCGTTATCATCCTTCTCAGCTGGGTATGCTTTATCCTTTTGACAAAGGTTACGGGACGTCTTAAAGCAAAACAGTATTATCAAAGCAAATGAAAGAACGGTAAGTATTATGAAAAAGTTTGCAAAAATCATATCACTTGTGCTTTGTGCACTTACACTTTCCTCTATGCTCGTTTCCTGCAAGGACAAGCAGTATGAGGCTTATGACAGAACAGGCGAGGATTACGACTATTATCTTCCCGATTACATTGAGGTTTGCGACTACAAGGGCATCGAGATTCCCGAGGTAAAGTACGTTCCCAGCCGCGAGGACCTTGACAACAGACTCAAGCAGCTTGCAGGCTACTACTGCGACCGTATACAGGACCCCGACCGTCCCTGCCGCGAATTTGACTACGTTGATATTATCACCACCTGCAAGTTCACAGACACAGGCGAGATATATGACCTTTTCACCTTTGCCGAGCGAGATGAGGGAATTGGTCAGACATTCCTTCTCGGAACAAACTACTTCGGCTTCCCTGCCCTTGACACAGCTATTCTCGGCATGAGCCAGGGCGAAAAGAAGACTGTTACTCTCAATATCCCCGACCCCTTCTACAAGGACTATATCAACTCCGGCCGCGAGGTTGAGATTGAGATCTATCTCAACTACATAGACGAGGTTGTATTCACCGGAATTGACGATCAGTTCTACCACGACCATTACGGCTACTACGGCGAAGGTATGGATATGTACATTTCCGAGGAGCTTATTAAGGAAAAGACTGAGGATATCGAGGGCTACAAGCCTGCACTCGCATGGAAGTATATCTGCGATAACTCCAAGCTCAAGAAGGTTCCCGAAAAGGAATATAATAAGATCTACGACGGCACTCTTGCAAGCGCACGCGCGGCGGCACAGGAGGCTGATATGAGTCTTCTTGAGTACGTAAAGAAAAACTACGGCTACAAGACTCTTGACGAATACTACAAAAGCCTTGAGGACTACGCAAAAGAGGTATGCTTTGAGGATATGCTGTTCTACTATATCATGAGACGCGAAAACATCACCTACACCGACGAGTTTTACGAGGAGCGCGTCCTCAAGATGGCATCCGATTTTCAGATCGATAACTTCCAGGAGGCTGAGGACTTCCTCATCTACTATATGGGCGCTGAAGGACTCCACAATTCCCTTCTCGTTCAGTACACAAAGGAATGGCTCGTTGAGCAGGGCGTAATCCGAGACGACGTTAACCAGTTCTTCTCTGATAAGTTGAATTAAAACAAAAACCCCTCCCGATTTTACGTGATGTTCTTAACGGAGAATTGGTGGGTGGTATGTAACCGGAAGGTGTAAAAACCTTCCGGTTATTACTTTTTATGCGGTTTTTGCTGTTGGTTGTGCGAGGACGTCGATTGCGGGGACACCTTCTTGTTCGGGCAGTCGGAAGGCATAGTGTATGCGGATGGGATTGCCCGCCGTTCGAGAGTATTTCTCGAACTTTTCGTACACCTCTATCCTGCGGATGAATACTCGCAGCAGTTCGGGTGTCAGCTTCGGCATCTCGATATACTGCTTGGCGTTGCGAATAAATTCTTGTATGCATTTTTCCCTCATATCCACTTCGCTGATTCGCCTGGCCAATTCTTGCAGCTCACGCTTCTTTTCCGCTTGCTCCTGCTCATATCCGTTTGCCATCGAGTCGTAGCGTTCGGGTGTAATTCTTCCCGATACCCTGTCCTCGTACAAGCACCGGATGATGTTGTCCAGGTCTTGGATTCGCTTTTCAAGCTGCTCCTTTTGAATCCTGGCATTGCGGTAGAACTTTTCCGCTTCTTTCTCACCGTTCTGTGTTGCCATCGCATAGAACTCATCGGGGTTATCTCTTGCGAATGCAGTCACGGTTTGGAGGTTGTGCAGTACGATGGTATCGAGAAC
>JAZRRC010000156.1:0-2575 GCA_045650355.1 Candidatus Avispirillum sp.
GGATTTTACCGCGGAGATTCCGACGAGGTGGTGCGTGAAAACATCCGCCTTCTTTGCTCCTATGCGTGGCTGAGCGACAACGTTGTTGGCACACCGCAGATCCACTCTGCAGATATAAGAGTAGTAACCCCCGAAAACGTGGGCGAGGGAATCGTTCGCGACGTGCCTTACCCCTGCGACGGATTTGTGACGGAGCACAAGGGCGTCACCCTTATCGTGCGCGTGGCAGACTGCGCTCCCATTCTTCTGAAGGGCACCAGAGCAGACGGCTCACACGTTGTTGGAGCAGTCCATGCAGGCTGGCGAGGTGCAGCGGCAGGTATTGCTCCCAAATGTGCCAAAATGCTTTTTGATATGGGCGCTGAAAAGGTGGTTGCGGCAATCGGCCCCTCCATCGGCTCATGCTGCTATCAGGTAGGCGAGGATATGCGAGATTCCGTTGCCGCCCTGCAGGGCAGAGAGTTTGCAGACCGCCACATCACAGCGCGAGAGGGTCATCTGTATGCAAACGTTGCTACCATCAGCGAGGAGCTGATGCGTGAGGCGGGAGTTTCCGAGATAGACGTCCTCGATGAATGCACAAACTGCAAGCCTTGGCTTTACCACTCCCACAGAGCCACAGGCGGAGTTCGAGGCACCATGGGTGCTGTCATCGGACTTGTATAACCCCGAATCTATTTAACTTTATTTTGTCGAACAGAAGGGAGATACCCTTATGAAAATGCTGTGGAAGCTTACAAAGGAGGCGGCACGCTACAAGGGACTGTACGTGATTGCCATTTTGTCCACACTGCTGTTAACCGTAATCAACCTTATTGCGCCGAAGATACTGTCATCGATGACAGGCATCGTGGAAAAGGGCACTGATAATGACGGCTTGAGCCTTATTATGGTGCTTGCATTCTGGCTTCTTGCACTTTACTTGCTCCGTATCGTGTTCAGATTTATGAGCAATTATCTTACTCATAAGGCGGCATGGCATCTTGTGGGCGACCTCAGAAGCAGACTTTACGATAAGCTGCAGAGCCTTGACCTCGGATTTTTCCACGACAAGCAGACAGGCGATCTTATGAGCCGTGTTATCAACGATACACGAGATTTTGAGCTTTTGTATGCCCATATGATTCCCGAGATGATCACAAATGCCGTGACCTTTGTGGGCGTTCTTGTCATTCTTCTGACTATCAACTGGAGACTTGCCCTCATAACCTGCTGTCCCATTCCCCTTATCCTGCTTTCGGGCGTGATTTTTGCAAAGGTAGTGCGTCCCTTCTTCAAGGCTTCACAGAAAAGCATGGGCGAATTGAACGCACAGCTGCAGGACAGCCTTTCGGGACTTCACGAGATTCAGTCCTTCGGTCAGGAAAAATATGAAAGCGAGAGAGTGCGCCAAAAGAACTTCGATCAGGTAAGGGCGATGCTGAGAGCCCTTCGTGCAAGCGCCATCTTTCATCCCAGCGTAGAGTTTCTTTCCTCTGCGGGAACGATTCTCGTAGTATTCTTCGGCGGATTTCTCGCCTTTAAGGGTCAGCTTTCCGTGGAGGATATCGTGGCGTTCGTGCTTTATCTTTCGTTGTTCTATGCCCCTGTTTCCGGCCTTGCAAATCTTCTGGAAAATCTTCAGCAGTCATTGGCGGGAGCTGAGCGTGTGACCCTGATTCTGGATACACCTGCAGCCGTTGAGGATGCTGTTGATGCTGAGGATATTGGTGAGGTCAGCGGTGCTGTAACATTTGAAAACGTCAGCTTCCATTACAGCAACAAGGTGCCTGTTCTCAAGAATATCTCTTTTTCCTGCAAGCCCGGCATGATGGTAGCCTTTGTAGGCGCAACGGGTGCGGGAAAAACCACGGCAACTCAGCTTATCTCAAGATTTTACGATCCCGTTGAGGGTCGCATACTTATAGACGGCAAGGATATCAAGGGCGCAACCCTTGAAAGCCTGCGCCGCAATATCTCCCCCGTGCTTCAGGATACATTCCTCTTTAACGGAACTATCGCTGAAAACATCGGCTATGCAAAGCCCGATGCCACAAGAGAGGATATCGAGGCTGCTGCCAAGGCCGCAAATATCCACGAGGACATTCTGGCAATGCCCGAAAAGTACGAAACAAAGGTTGGCGAGAGAGGACTTCGCCTCTCAGGCGGACAAAAGCAGCGCATCGCCATCGCAAGAGCAATCCTTCGCAAATCTCCCATTATCGTGCTGGATGAGGCTACCGCCTCCGTTGACGTTCAGACGGAAAAGCAGATACAGAAGGCCATCAAGGGTCTGACAGGCAATCAGACCATAATCGCAATTGCCCATAGACTTTCCACTATCCGCGATGCGGATATGATCCTCGTTCTCCGTGACGGCGAGATCATAGAGCGCGGCACCCACGAAGAGCTCATAGCCTTAGGCGGCCGCTATTACGAAATGAACAAAGCCCAGAACTTTATGGATACGTAAAAGGAAACGTCATAAGAGGAATGCAAAGCATTCCTCTTATGACGTTTTTTCTATCTATAAATTCGGGTTTATCGGGGAGGGGACGGTCGCTTTTTTGAAAAAAAGCTCCGCAAAAAACTTTAT
>JAZRRC010000157.1:0-8835 GCA_045650355.1 Candidatus Avispirillum sp.
TGTGGGCATCAGCCCCTACGAAATACCAATTTGGTTTTGGTTCTTGTGACGATGGGCCGGGGACGGGATTTTCTTTATAAAAATTAACATCTAATTTGAGAAAATCCCATTTACAATTTCACCAAATAGATGTACAATAATATAATAGAGTTATGTAACCAATTGGAGGATCACACTTTGAAATTCAGAAAGATTCTTTGCTTTTTGCTTTGTATTGTGACAGCTTTTATGTCTTTTGCATCCTGCTCAACCCTTGCTTCAACTGCGGATGAAAAGAAAATCATTATGACCGTAGGCGACTATGAGGTGCCCTACGAGCTCTACTATTATATCACCATGAACCTTAAAAAGGATCTTCCCGATGCAACAAAGGAGGAGCTGGATAAGGAAGCTTTTGAGATGCTCTCCGAGATGTATGCCGTTTTCTCCCTTGCCGAGGATTTCGGAATCGACGGGGATGACGAGTATATCGCCTCTATCGTTGACGATGCGGTGCTTCTCGCTATCGAGGAGTGCGGCGGCAAGAAGGAATATAAAAAGGCCCTTTCCGAAACTTATATGAACGATAGCGTTTTCCGCTTTCTGAAAAAGCATTCTCAGACTGCGGATGAGCTTCTTTCCGCTATAATCGAGTCGGGTAAGTACCCCACAAAGGACTCCGCTCTTAAGGGCGTTTTTGCATCAGATGAATTTATCTGCGTAAAGCAGATCCTCGTTATGAGCGAGAACAGCATCGCCTCTGCCGATGATACTCTCTACCTCACAGGCGAAAAGCATACTGATGAGGAGGCACGTAAAATCGCAGGCGAGGCCCGTGATAAGGCTCTCGCAGGTGCTGATTTCGATTCTCTTGTAAATAAATACGGCGAGTCTCTTTATATGTTCAATAACACCGACGGCTACTACGTCTGCCGCGGTATGTGGGATAAGGCAAACGAGGATGCGGTGTTCGCCCTTGAGGTTGGCGAAATCAGTGAGGTGGTTGAGAGCCCCTCAGGATACAGCGTGTTCTTGAGATGCGATAAGAGCGAGAAATATATCGATTCTCACATTGATGAGCTTGCAAACGATTATTATGCGGCTCAGTATAATATCCTTCTTAACGAGCGCATCGAAGAGATGATCGTTAAGACAAACGAAGCCTTCGAAAGCATGAAGGAAGAATAATATCGGGAGGTGCGGCTATGAAGGGATACCGCTCATATACGGCAAAAAAGCATAAAATGCCAAGAAGAATTATATTCTTCTGTGTTGTGGCGTTGTTGATAGT
This sequence comes from Candidatus Avispirillum sp., assembly GCA_045650355.1. Lineage (GTDB taxonomy): Bacteria > Bacillota > Clostridia > Oscillospirales > CAG-272 > Avispirillum. The sequence continues at coordinate 1,271 of JAZRRC010000157.1, forward strand.
CGTTCTTACGGTCATAGTGGGCAACGTTTTGAAAAACAAGCTTGAAACCACCCCCAGAGATACATCCGATATTTTAACGACCACATCTCCTGAGGAGAATAAGCCCCAGGGAGAGCAGACGGAGGGGGAAAAGGTCAATCACGATGAGGCCTTTAAGGGCGTCAGCGCAGGATATCTTGATCTTTCTGCAGTTGAGGGCGCCGATAAAGCCCGTGATGCCGTTTCTCTTCTTAAATCCCAGGGCTATAACGCTGTCAGCTTCGTTGTGACAGACGAGAGCGGCAGGGTTACCTATGCATCTCCCGCTGTTGAGGAGTTTTCAAGACTGACAGCATCTGCTTCTCTTGTATCCTTTGAGGAATTAAAGGCTGCCGCTGCTTGTGCCGAGGATATGGGTATGCGCCTTTGCGCCGTAATGACAGCATCGGACAGCATGGCAGATGAGCTTATTGCTGCCGAGCTTTATTCCATGGGCTTTGACGAGCTTATAATCCGCGGATTCGAGGAGCACGTTCAGTTTGATAACGAGCTTGTTGCAAAGGTCAACGGCTACGTAAATAAGCTTCGCAACGCTGCAGACGGAATGGTATTCAGCCTTTCCTTCGGAAGCGAGTTTTATAAGGCTCCCTCCAATGCGCCCTATATTGAAAAGATCTATGCAAACACAGAGTTTCTTTCAATTGATATGACAGGATGCAATGCAGAGGCGGCTGCCGCCCTTTGCGAAAGCATCGGAGGAAGCTTCAGCGCATATCTCCTTCGCCCCCTTCTTTCAGGTGCAGATAAGGAGATGGCAGCATCTGTCAGCGATGCCTTGAGTTCTTCTGCAATATCCGCAAGACAGTATATTTCAGCTCCTGCGGCTCCTGCAGATACAGAGGCAACGGATAAATAATGAATTCCAATTTAATAAAATCCTATTTTGAAAAAGTGCCTGCCGTAATTTGTACGGCAGGCTCATATATTGCAGTAATGAATTCTTGGGCGAAAAGTCAGCTTGGTTGGCTTTGCGAGGGAGATAGCCTTTTCAAAGCCATGTCGCCTGAAACTGCTTTGAAATATGAAGCGCATTTTGCCTCCTCAAATGACGGAGAGGTCTTTGCGTTCACAACTGATGGCCCTGAGGGAGTCTGGTATGCTCTCGCTGTTTTTGACAGCATTTGCGAAAGACGCTTTGCGGGCATTCTTTTCTTTAGGGAAAAGGAAAAGCCTGAGATGGTGATATCTGATACGGGAAAAGTCCTTTCAAAGGAAGAGAAGGCCGCCTTTGCCACGGTGCTTCTCGGAATCTCTGATAAGAGATTTGAGTCTCTTGATAAAAGAGGGCTTATCGATATTCGATGTACAACAGAGGCATTGATCTCGAAATTTGAGAATCTGGGAATATCCACGGAATACAGTGAGGATTTCGATGTAGACAGCGTTTCCTATATTCCCGAGAACATTCCCATGACAAATTATTTGCAGCTTGCCGTTATGATGATATATGCGGCAGAGGAGGTTGCAGACGGCTCGAAGATCGGAGTGCGCCTATGTAAATACGGAGAAAGCGCAGAGCTTAGGGTCTGCGTTTCATCCTCTTTTAGACTTTCGGGTATAGGCTGCATTGAAGAGCTTAATCGGGCGTATCCGTCAGTGGCGCTGTTTTTTGACGTCTGTACCTATATTGCAGGGCTTTCGGATTGCGCTTTTGATATAAAGCTTTCCGAGGAGGGCGAGGGCGTTGTCTTTTGCCTTACCTTGAACGAGCGTCTTTACTGCGTTGCAGACTTCAAGAGCACCGATACCTCGGCTTATTTCCGGGAATGCTTCGGCTTTGTGCATAGCTTTGCAAATCTGCTCAGATCATGTAATGCAAAGCAGGAGGGCGAGCATCAGAATAGTATCGATGCCTGCCTTTGCGTCGTTGGCAAGGAGGAGGATAAGAGCGATAAGAAGAACCTCCTCGCTTCCAAGACTTTGTAAAAAGGAAAGGATTCCGGGGCTTTCCTTTGGCTTTTCCTCGCACGGAGGAGACTCCTCGCAGCATTGGCATGGGGACAGAACCTCCTCTTCGTCTTCGCAGATATATTCCTCCTCGGGCTCCTCCTTTTCGCAGCATGGCTTATCATACTGAGGAGCCGTTCTTTTGGGGCTCTCGCCGTATAAGGGAAATGCATCGTCGCGACCGTCGCTGCGGCGGCGGAATCTGCTGCCGTCATAGCCCGGAGGCGGTGTTAAGGTGTAGTCTCTGTCTGTCATTCCCTTGTGCTTTGAATACATACTGTCACCGTCCTTCTCTGTATAAATCATTTGCCCTTAAAGGAATCAAGAACTCCGTAAAGGCCCTCAAACTGTAAAAGCCCGTCGATGACCGAGCATCTTTTTTCGGAAAGAAAGGGCTTCAGGGAAAGCAGCAGCGCTTTTCTTCTTGCATTTGAGCTGCTGTCCTCGCCGCCTTTTTTCATAGGCGATCCCATTCCCGAAAGGGCAGACATCATTTGAGGAAGCTTTGATAAAATCTCGGGAGGGATGGAGAAGCCGCTGTCGGCTTCATTTTCCTCTGCTTTTGGCGCTGAATCCTCAGGCTTTTCGGAATCTGCGGAGTCCTCCTTTGTCAGTGAGAGAACGGTTTTCATGATCTCGGGGTTTTGCATCAGGGAATTAAGAATATCCCCGAGAGAGCTTTGTGTATCCATATTCCCGGCTCCTTTTATTTATTTTCTTTTTTTGCGGATTCGATTATCTCGATAGCACGGCTTATGTCGCAGTCGTTCAGACTTCCCATTGCACTGCGAAGCTTTGCAAGCTCTTGGGGGCTGACCTTGACCTGAGAAAGGTCAATACCGCTTTGAGCGCCGATGGCGCATATCATTTTCCAAAGGCTGTCGTCGGGAAGAGAGGACAGCATATTTAAAGCTTTTTTGTCGATTTTCATAAAAGTCCAGTCCTTACGAATATAATAGCTCCTGTTACGGGGCTTTGATTTCATTATATGCTGTGAGCGGACTGTTGTTAAAATATCATAGACCTAAAAATTAAGAAAGCAGGTGAAAAAATGAAGATCCTTGTATTTTCCGATTCCCACGGAGCATATTCCAATATGGAAAGGGCGATTGGAGCTCATCCCGATGCTGAGATGATATTCTTTCTGGGAGACGGCCTGAGAGAGGCTGATCGCCTTTTTGATGAATACAGAAGCATTCCCCACGTTGCAGTAAAGGGGAACTGCGATTTTTCTGCCTCCTACGGCGGAGAATCTTATCTTGACGAGCAGACCGTTGACCTTGGCGGGGTCAGAATTTTTGCCTGCCACGGACATAAATACGGCGTTAAATCCTCGGAGCTTGGTCTTTGGCTGAGAGCGAAGGAAAAGGAAGCTACCCTTGCCCTTTTCGGTCATACACACCAGCCCTATGAGAGATTCTACGAGGGGGTCAGACTTTTCAACCCCGGCAGCATCGGACAGGGCAGCTACGGAGTTATCTATATCGAAAACAATGGAATCGTAGCATCCCATGGCAGGGTATAACGAAATACAGCGTCATCCTGAGCGTAGTAAACATCATAGTATGATGTTTACGGAGCCGAACCCGACCATAGGGAGGGCGCCCCTTATAGGGGCGGGATCTACGGAATATGATATGAGTTATCGAAAGCTTTTCGCAGATCCCACCTTCGGTGCCCTCCCATGGGTCGGGTTCGACTTCGAACAACACCCCACAGGGGTATTGTTCTCCGCTCAGGATGACGTATCAAGTGACACTTGCATCAGTTTTGTTCTTCATATTTCATTTTTCTCTTTTCAAAAAATGAAATATATGGTATACTGAAATATAATGCATAAATTTGAGGTTTGAAATGATTAAAAACGAGCTTATAAAAACAGAACTCACCTTGCACGATTTTTATTACGATCTCCCCGAGGAAAGAATCGCTCAGACTCCCGTGGAGCCCCGTGATTCCTCCCGTCTTATGGTCATCGACCGCCAAAAGGATAATATCGAGCATAAGGTTTTCAGAGATATTCTTGACTATATCCGTCCCGAGGACGTTCTCGTTATTAACGATACAAGAGTAATTCCCGCCCGAATCATCGGTCGCAGAAGCGAAAAGATGACTCCCGAGGGAAGAATCGAAAGCGAAAGCACAGCCCCCGTTGAGCTTCTCCTTTTAAAGCAGAGAGAAAACGACGTCTGGGAGGCTCTTGCAGGCCCCGGAAAGCGTGCGAGAGTTGGCGATATCATCTCCTTTGGCGACGGTGTTCTCAAGGCTGAGGTTATGGATATAATCGAGGGCGGACTTCGAGTTGTCAGAATGTTTGCAGACGGCGAGGAGTATAAAACAGTATACGAGGCACTCCATGCCCTCGGAACAATGCCGCTGCCTCCTTATATCACAGAAAAGCTGGAGAATCAGGAGCGCTATCAGACAGTATATTCAAGAGAAGAGGGAAGTGCGGCAGCTCCCACAGCAGGCCTTCATTTCACTCCCGAGCTTCTTGAAAAGATAAAGGAAAAGGGAACAGCTATCGTTCCCGTTCTTCTTCACGTTGGTCTCGGCACCTTCCGCCCCGTTAAGGAGGAGAAGATCACAGACCACGAGATGCACTCCGAGTATATAAGAGTAACAGAGGAGGCGGCAAAGGTGATCAATGAGCGCCGTGCTGCAGGCGGCAGAGTTATTGCCGTTGGTACGACCTCCTGCAGAACTCTTGAGAGTGCCGCAGGGGATGACGGAATCCTCTATCCCTGCAGTGCAGATACGGGAATATTTATTTATCCCGGCTATAAGTTTAAGATAACAGATGCGCTTATCACAAACTTCCACTTGCCTGAAAGCACACTTCTCATGCTTGTTTCCGCCTTTGCGGGAAGAGATAAGATGCTTTCTGCATACAATTTGGCAGTTGCCGAAGAATACAGATTCTTCTCCTTCGGCGACAGTATGATCATTCAATAAAGGGTAAAAATATTGAAAACGAAAATAATTGCAGTGGCAGGGCCTACGGCGTCCGGAAAGACCTCCCTTGCCATTGAAATAGCTAAGGCAGTGGGGGGAGAGGTCATCTCCAACGACTCAATGCAGGTATACCGAGGTATGGAAATCGGCACTGCCGCACCCACGTTTGAAGAGATGGACGGTGTCGTTCACCACATGGTGGGCGTTTGCGACCCCAGTGATGAATTTTCCTGCGCAGATTACAGTGCCCGCGCCCGTGAGATAATAGAGGATATTGCCTCCCGCGGCAAGGTTCCTGTTTTCTGCGGTGGCACTGGACTTTATCTTGACAGCGTCCTCTCCGTTTCCGATATGTCGGAGAGCGGCAAGGATGACGGAGTGAGAGAAAAACTTTCTGCATTCGCCGAAAAAGAAGGAAACGAGGCCCTTCATGCCCGACTTCGTGAGGTCGACCCCGAGGCGGCAGATGCAATACACATGAATAACGTCCGCCGTGTTATCCGTGCTCTTGAAATATACGAGACTACGGGAATCACAAAAACGGAGTGGGACCGCCGCTCAAAGGAGCGAGAGCTGCCCTACGACGTTTCCATGGCGATAATCGAGTTTGCAGACCGAGAGCTTCTCTATTCAAGAATCGATAAGCGAGTTCACCTTATGATGGAGGCGGGGCTTCTTTCCGAGGTCACAGCACTTTTTGAAAAGGGACTTCTGAGAGAGGATAAGCCTGCATTCCAGGCAATAGGATATAAGGAGTTTCTCCCCTATCTTGGCGGCACAGCCACACTTGACGATTGCATTGCAGCGGTGCAGCAGTCCTCAAGAAGATATGCAAAGCGCCAGATAACCTGGTTTAAAAGATACCCCGATGCCTGCCGCATCGTAGCAGACTGCGACGGGGAAGTGAAGAGTGCTGCGCAGATGTGCTCGGAATTTCTCGAAATGAGCGGATTTGAAAGGATATAAAATGGGACTTATTGAGGTTTTGATCCTTGCTGTGGGTCTTTCCATGGATGCCTTTGCGGTGTCTGTGTGCAAGGGACTTGCAATGTGCAAGGTTAAATTGAAGAATGCCTGCATCGTCGGACTTTGGTTTGGCGCATTTCAGGCAGGTATGCCCCTTATAGGCTACTTTCTCGGCGCTTCATTCCAGCAGTATATCGAGGCTGTAGACCATTGGGTTGCATTTGCTCTTCTTTTGGTTATCGGTCTTAACATGATAAGAGAAGCCCTATCCGGCGATGAAGAAAAGTGCGACTGCTCCGTAAGGGCAAGAGATATGATCGCTCCCGCCTTTGCAACAAGCGTAGATGCTCTCGTTGTCGGTATCGCAATGGCGATGGCAGCAGGAAAAGAGGGTGGACTTAACGTTTTCCTTTCCGTTGGTATTATAGGTGTTGTAACCTTTCTTCTTTGTGTTTTGGGAGTTAAGATCGGCGGAATCTTCGGAGAGAAATATAAGAAGCCCGCAGAAATTGCCGGAGGTATCATCCTTGTGCTCATCGGTGTAAAGACCGTTCTTGAGCATCTTGAGATCATAAATTTCTGATATGAAAAGAATCGTAACAATGCAGGACCTTTCCTGCGTGGGCAAGTGCTCACTCAGCGTGGCAATGCCCATAATTTCCGCTATGGGGTGCGAGTGTGCCGTTCTTCCTACGGCCCTGCTTTCCACCCATACCGCATTTGAAAACTTTAATATAGTGGATCTGACGGATAATATCAGAGCAGTGTGCGACGTTTGGAAGCGTGAGGGCATTGATTTTGATATGATCTATACAGGCTATCTTGCATCAAGCCGTCAGGTAGACCTTGCCTTCGACCTTGCCCGTGATTTCGGCGGTGAGGGAAAGCTCCTCTTCGTTGACCCCGTAATGGGAGATTTCGGAAGGCTCTATACAGGATTTGAGGAAAGCTATCCCGATCATATGAAAAAGCTTTGCGCAGCGGCGGATATTATAGTCCCCAACCTCACCGAGGCATTCTGCCTTCTGGGAGAGGAATACCGTGAGTCTGTAAGCCTTGAAGAGGCATTTGAGATGGCAAAAAGACTGACAGCCATCGGCACAAAGGCCGCAGTCATCACAGGAATCTGCCCCGAAGAGGGAAAGCTTGGAATCGTTAAATACGACAGGGAAAAGGATAGCTTCTTCTCCTATTTTGCCCCTCGCATACATACGGATTTCCCCCTCCACGGCACAGGCGACGTATTCGCATCCGTTGCGGTAGGCGCAATCGCATCAGGCAAAGACGTAGACTCAGCTCTCTCACTTGCAGTGGATTTCACCGCAAAGGCAGTTGAAAGCACCGTCAAAAACGAAAACCGCCGTTGGTACGGAGTAGATTTCGAAACAGCCCTCCCCCGGATAGTTGAAGAAATGAATAACAAATAAAAACAGCCACCCCCAAGGTGGCTGTTTTTGTTTGTATAAATTCGGGTTTATCGGTCTGTTGCAAACTAAAGTTTAGACAGTAAAAAGGCGACCAAGACAAGTCCTTCCCCCACAGATTGGGGGAAGGTGTCACTATGCACTCGTTATGAATTTAAGAAGAACTATATTCCCGGAGATAAAGCTCAAATTTTCGCTATTGAACGGGGAGTGACAGATGAGGGTTGCTACCTG
>JAZRRC010000158.1:0-12121 GCA_045650355.1 Candidatus Avispirillum sp.
CTGGCCTATGCCATTCAAGATCAAAAAGGGCAAGTTCTTCTCTCTGTTTTTCAGACTTATTTTCTTTGCCCTCATCTGTGCCGTTATGCTTTGGGCGATCGGTCTTTTTGCTCACATCAAGCTTGTAGGCGCTGTTGTTTCAGCGATTGGAATCATTATTGAGCTTTACGGCATCATAGGCATCGTTCTTTGCTTTCTCGTTTTCTTCGGCATTGTGAAAACAAGAAAGAAAACAAAATCAAAGAAATCCAAAAAGAAATAAATCAAACGAGCTGTTGCATCTGCAACAGCTCGTTTTCAACTATTCGACAAATCGGAGTTTGAAGCACTATGCAAAACCTTTTTTGAAAAAAAGGTTCTGCACTCCAAAAAACTTTAAAAAGAAAACATCTATAATTGAGTTTGAAGAGAAGGCGCTCACTTCTTGGTAACAAAGCCCTGTAAGGGCTTAAAAGGCTTCGTTAAAGATTTCTTTGGCGAAGCCTTTTTGAAGTTTTTTGCGGAGCTTTTTTACAAAAAAGCGACCGTCCTCTCCCTTTCAAACTCCAATTTTTCGAGATGTTTTTCGATAAAAAACCCGTCAACTTGCGTTGACGGGTTTTAAAGCTTAATTTATCAAGAGATTAGCCGATCTTGGAAGCGTTAACCTTGATTCCGGGGCCCATTGTGGAAGCAATGGTGCAGCTCTTGATGTACTGACCCTTAGCTGCTGCAGGCTTAGCCTTGATGATAGCAGCCATAAGTGTGTTAAAGTTCTCCTCGAGCTTTTCGCCGCCGAAGGAAGCCTTACCGATGGGGCAGTGGATGATGTTTGTCTTGTCAAGACGGTACTCGATCTTACCAGCCTTAGCCTCAGTTACAGCCTTTGCAACATCAGGAGTTACAGTGCCTGCCTTGGGGTTAGGCATAAGTCCCTTAGGACCGAGGATCTTACCGAGACGACCGATTGTTGCCATCATATCGGGAGATGCGATAACAACGTCGAACTCGAACCAGTTTTCCTTCATGATCTTCTCAACCATGTCCATATCGCCTACGTAGTCGGAGCCTGCAGCTCTTGCAGCGTCAGCCTTATCGCCCTTAGCGAATACGAGTGTACGAACTGTCTTACCTGTACCGTTGGGGAGTACTACCGCACCACGAACCTGCTGGTCAGCGTGACGGGAGTCAACACCGAGACGAACGTGAAGCTCGATTGTCTCATCGAACTTTGCCTTGGATGTCTCGCAAACGAGCTTGATAGCCTCAGCAGGATCATATGCCTTGGACTTATCGATGAGCTCTGCGCTCTGCTTATATTTCTTACCCTTAAACATTTCTAAAGCCCTCCTTATTCCTCAACTACTACGCCCATGGAGCGTGCTGTACCTGCAACCATGCTCATTGCAGCCTCAAGGCTACCGGCGTTAAGGTCAGGCATCTTTGTCTCAGCGATCTGCTTAACCTGATCCTTGGTAATCTTAGCTACCTTGTCACGGTTAGGCTTGCCGGAACCACTCTCGATACCGCATGCCTTCTTGATAAGAACTGCTGCGGGAGGAGTCTTTGTGATGAAGGAGAAGGAACGGTCAGCATATACTGTGATTACTACAGGGATGATGAGACCGATATCGTTCTTTGTTCTTTCGTTGAACTCTTTAGTAAAGTTAGGGATGGCTACACCCTATGCAACGAGTGCAGGACCTACAGGAGGCTGGGGAGTTGCCTTACCTGCGGGAAGCTGAAGCTTAATATAGCCGATAATTTTCTTTGCCATAATTAATTTACCTCCATATGTGGTTTAGACGGGAGACTCAAAAAATTTTCTCCCTCCCACGTTGTGTGCCGTGAAGTGGCACCGCCTTTCCCTTTCGGGATTATTCTGCCATGCGCTTGATTTCCTTAATGCTTGCCTTGATGGGCATATCGCGGCCTACTGTAGATACGATGATCGTTACGTCGCCGCCCTCGGAAATCTCCGCAAGCTTTCCTGAATATCCTGCAAAAATGCCTTCTGCGATTGTGACCATATCGCCAACTGCGTATGCCTCACCGCTGGATTCAGGTGCGCCGCCGAGAAGAAACTCAACTTCTTCATCAGTGAGGGGTACGGGCTTGGATCCGGGACCTACGAAGCCTGTTACACCGCGAATGTTTCTGACGATGTGCCAGCTCTCATCGCACATTATCATTCTGATAAGCACGTATGAGGGAAGGAGCTTAGCCTCGGAAACCTTTGCTTCCTCGCCTTCGCCCTCCGTTACTGCTTCCATAGGAATGCGAACCTCTGTGATAAGCTCCTGCATACCTCTGTTCTCGACGATCTTTTCGAGATTTGCCTTGACTTTGTTTTCATAGCCGGAGTAGGTATGTGCTACATACCATCTCAGGCCGGCATTCATTTCGTTGATATCGCTCATTTCGAAACTCCTTAGATAAGGATGCCGAGAATGATGATGAACTTAGAAAATACAAAGTCGATTACGCCGGTTGCTGCAGCTGCAATAACGAGCGCTACGATTACCATAATGGTATTTGCGCGAAGTGTCTTAGGACTTGTCCAGACGATCTTCTTCATCTCAGCCTTTACGCTACGGAACCATGCAAACATGCGAGAGAAAAAGGACTTCACCTTTGAGGTCTTTTCTTTTTCAGCCATTGGTTTCTCTCCTTTACTTTGTTTCCTTATGCATTGTGTGCTTGCGGCAGAAACGGCAATACTTGTTCATCTCGAGTCTGTCGGGATCGTTCTTCTTGTTCTTCTTTGTGTCGTAGTTGCGCTGCTTGCACTCACTGCACGCGAGAGTGATCTTTACTCTCATTGTTCGGTACCTCCTGTTATACTGTGTATTCGGACTACGTCCGTGATTTTGGCGACAAGGCCGCCAGTACCTTCCTCCGGAGTCGTTTTTCGGCCCATATTGCAGGGCACAAAAAAAGAACCCTCAATCAGAGGTAGTGATATTATAGCACTCCCCACCTCATTTGTCAACATTTTTTTTATTATTATCAAACTTTTCTCTCATAAGGTAATTTTTACCGCCTCCTCTGCTATTGACACCATATTTATGCGGTGTTATAATTAATGTAGATTAATATGGATAAATGTTTCTTTGCGTCGAAAGGATATATAAAATGGCAAAAAAGCTCTTATGTTTGTTTCTTACACTTATTATAATATCAGCGCTCGTCCCTCCCACGGCAGTCCTTGCCGATGGCAGCGAGGCACCCATATCAGCGGCTGACTCCGTCACCCTTGACGATATCATAAAAGCCGCATCGGGGATAATACGGCAAAACGAAGGAAACTACAATTCTGTTTCCCCCGACGACAACGGCGCTCTCAGCATTGGCTGGATACAATGGCACGCAAACCGCGCGCTCAACCTTCTGAAGGACATCGTCAACGCAAATCCTTCACAGGCTCTTGAAATACTGGGCGAAACTCTTTATAACGAGATAATGACCGCTCAAAGCTGGTCCACCCGCATTCTCACAAAGGAGGAAGCAGGCGTAATATCCATCCTTATTTCAACAAAGGAAGGAATGAAGGCTCAGGATGATCTTGCGGCAAAGGATATTTCCTCTTACATAAACCGTGCCATCGGCTTGGGAATCAAGGACCCTGCCGCTCTCGTTTACTATGCAGACGTTGAAAACCAGTGCGGCTCAGGCGGTTCCAAAAGAGTTGCGGCTGCAGCGGCAGTTCTTGCAGGCTCATACGAGGCTATCACTCTCGAGCATATGCACGAAGCTGCAATGGCAGACAGCATTGCCGGAGGAAAGCACTCCACCAGAAGACAGAGAACCTACAACAACTGTCTTCTCCTTGACTGGGAGATCATCGGCACGAAGCTTGAGGTATGGGACATCATTTCCGCACGCAACGTAAGAGAAAAGCCCGATACCTCCTCCCCTCTCGTTACAACAATTGCAAAGGGCACAAAGGTTATCATCACCGAGAAAGCTCTCTTCGGCACACAGACCCGAGGAAAGACCAGCATGGGCTGGATCACCCTTGACTCAGCATCCTGTGCTCTCAACGAGACTCTCACAGGCGGATACGTTTTCGCCCCCGTTATCTTTGATACAAACGGCGGCTCCTTCGGCTCTGACCACAAATCAAGCATTGCAATCAACGGAATCAACTGTCCCCGCAGCGCCGACACAATAATCGTCTACGACAGCGATTACCCCCAGGCAACAACTCCCACAAACGAATACGGCGCAGAAGCGGCAGTAGGCGCTGACGGCATCGTTATCTCCTCTCCCACCTACGGCACCTGCAAGACAGAGATCCCCAAGGGCGGCTTCGTTCTCTCGGGAATCGGCAAGGGCTACACATCCCTTGCATCTAACGTAAAGGTTGGCAACTACGTCCGCTTTGAAAAGGATTCAATGACCCTTTTCATCTACGAAAGCTATGCGGCATATCTGGATCTTAGGAAAGCCGAGACAACAGCTACAGCCCTGAACACATCCCGCCCCGCAAACTCCCTCATTCTTTATAACAAGGATTATGCATTCAAGGCTCCCCAGACAAACGAATACGGCACAGAAGTTGCAGTCGATGCAGACGGCAAGGTGCTGAACGCTCCCTCATACGGCCTTTGCAAAACTCCGATTCCCGAGGGCGGCTTCGTTCTCTCAGGCATCGGAAGCGGATATACATGGCTCTCCCGGAACGTGAAGGCAGGAGATTATATCCACTTTGACAGCGAATCAAAGACTATAACCGTTTATTCCGACAAGGATAAGCTCATCGCACAGACAAAGACCACCGCAATGAATTCCCCCTACGGAATCCTTCCCTCTCCCAAAAAGAGCGGCTGGGCATTCAACGGATGGTATATCGGCACTCCCGATAAAAAGATACAGCCCGAGGATATCTGCTCCTCTCCCTTCTGCATCACTCTGACAGCTGACTGGACGATGACAGGAGACAGAATCGTCCTCGACACAAACGGCGGCACCTTTACAGGCACGTCCGTCGGCACGCTGAGCGGAATCAACACATACCGCCCCGCAGACTCCCTCATTCTTTACAACAACGACTATACCGCAACGACAACTCCCACAAACGAGTTTGGCGCAGAGGCTGCAGTAGGCGCCGACGGAATCGTTATCTCCGCCCCCACCTACGGCACATGCAAAACCGAGATTCCCGAGGGCGGCTTCGTTCTCTCAGGCATCGGCACGGGCTACGACTGGCTTTCCAAAAACGTGAAGGTGGGCAGCTACGTTATCTTTGACAGCGAGAAAAACACCGTTACGGTTTACGAATCAAAGAGCACCTACGACTCTCTCAACAAAATCGTTCTCCCCGGAAGCCCTATCGGCACTCTCCCCGAGGCACAGCGTGAGTACCACAAGTTCCTCGGCTGGTTTACCGCAGGTGGCGACCGTGTGACAGAAAATACCCTTATGCCCAAGGGCGGACTTAACCTCATTGCAAAATGGGAGGTTCTCCCCGGAAAGCTTACTCTCGATTTTGACGGTGCTGTGGCTGACGGACTTATCTCCTCTGCCGACATTGCCGGAACAAACATAACAAGAGGGGCAAACTCCCTCGTTGTATACAAGGATAAGGCATCTACAGGAACAAACGTATACGGAAGCGAGGCCATTATCCTCAATAACGGCACAGTGCTCTCCGTATTCCCCTACGGCGCCGGAAACACAAAGATCCCTGCAGGCGCATATGCAATCTCCGGAATCGGAACTATGCATACGTGGCTTCAGAATAACGTTTCTCAGGGCAATTACGTTGAGATAAAGAACGGCAAGATCTTCGTATGGAAGAACCGTGCCTGCGCAAATGCTCCCACCGTATCCGACTCCGTCAAATTCGGTGAGAAATATCCCACTCTGCCCACGGTTACAAAGAACGGCTATATCTTCCTCGGCTGGCAGGACCGGGCAGGAAATACAGTAAACAGCGGCGACAGCGTTATGCAGTACGGCGACGTTACTCTCACCGCAAAATGGGAAAAGCTCTCCGTTGTTACCTTTAATGCAGGAAGCGGAAAGCTTCTCGCTGCAGCTCCGAAGGCTACTGCCGCAGGAATAAATATCACAAGAGGGGCAAACTCTCTCGTTATCTATGCAGGCAAGGCATCCACCCAGACAAACATTTACGGCAGCGAGGCTGTTGTTGACGCATCAGGCAAGGTCCTTGCAGTTTACCCCTACGGCACAGGCAACACAAAGATTCCCGAGGGTGGCTTCGTTCTTTCGGGCATCGGCACAATGCACACCTGGCTTCAGACAAACGTTAAGGTTGGCGGCTACGTCACCCTTCGCGGCTACACCGTTACCGCATACGAAAGCGCAGAGGCGCTTGATGCTATTGACGGCACACTTTATATAAAGAGCGGCTCAGCTCTCCCCTCCCTTCCTGCAGCTACGCTTTCAGGCAAGGCATTCGTAGCCTGGACGGACGGCGAGGGCAAGGAATATAAGGCAGGCAGCACAATTTCTGCCGATATCACCCTCACAGCTAAATGGAGCGCTACAGAGGCTACCCTCATCTACGATACTCAGGGCGGCTCCTTCGCTCCTGCAAAGGGCTCCTGCAAGCTCAACGGCACAAATGTTGCAAGACCCGGAAACTCCCTCATTCTTTACAATTCAAGCTACTCAAATTCATACCCCAATACCAATGCTTACGGCACAGAGGTTGCCGTTGACAAAAACGGCACAGTTCTTTCCTCTCCCGTTTACGGCTCCTGCAAGACTCCCATCCCCGAGGGCGGCTTCGTTCTTTCGGGCATCGGCACGGGATATACGTGGCTTCGCGAAAACGTGAAGGCAGGAAACTACATCCGTCTTGACGGAGATACCGTTACTGTTTTCGAAAGCTATGACGACTATCTTGCAGCAGAGAAAAAGGTTATTGCAGTAGGAAAGACCTACGGCCCTCTCCCCACTCCCAAAAAGGAAGGCTTCCTCTTTGCAGGATGGAAGGACTCTGACGGAAATAAGATTTCCGAGGGCACTACCGTTACAGACTGCGAAAATCCCGTGATCTTTGCAGCATGGTCCACTCCCGTTACAGTCACCTTTGATGCTGCAGGCGGCTCCATGGTCTATGCAACCGCCACCCTCAACGGCACAAATATTTCAAGAGGTGCCAACTGTCTTGTTCTTTACAAGAACCGCACTTCAACAGGAACAAACATCTACGGAACAGAGGCTATCGTCAACAGCGACGGCCAGGTTATCGCAACGTACGGCTACGGCAAGGGCAACGCCTCCATCCCCGAGGGCTGCTTCGCTCTTTCAGGAAACGGCAATATGTCTGACTGGATAGCAAAGAACGTGACAAAGGGCTCCTACGTTTTCATTGAAGGAAATACTGTTAAGGTTTATAAAAACAAGCTCTCCTGCGAGGCTTCGAAAGGAAGCATCACTCTTCCCAAGGATTCTCTCCTTGCGATCCTCCCCGTCCCCTCAAGAGATGAAGCTGCATTTGCAGGCTGGAAGACCTCCGACGGCAGCATCTTCACAGAGGGCACTGTTATCACAGAAAGCATTACCCTGACTGCAAAATGGACTGCATCAAGCGCAGAGCTTATCTTTAACACAAACGGCGGTGCATTTATGCCTGCCAAGGGATCATACACCCTCAACGGCACAAACGTTTCAAGACCCGGAAACTCCATTATCCTCTACAACTCAAGCTATTCAAGCTCATACCCCAATACCAATGCCTACGGCACCGAGATCGCCGTTGACAAGAACGGTATGGTTCTCGCTTCCCCCGTTTACGGTGCATGCAAGACCCCCATCCCCGCAGGCGGCTTCGTTCTTTCAGGCATCGGCACGGGATATACGTGGCTCCGTGAGAACGTTAAGGCAGGAAACTATATCCACCTTGACCCTGCAAGCAACACCGTTACAGTTTACGAAAGCTACAACGATTATCTTGGCTCTGCAGGCAAAAGAATAAGCCTAGGAAAGGCTTACGGCACTCTTCCCACACCTAAAAGAGAAGGATTCCTCTTTATGGGATGGCAGGACCACAACGGCAATATCATCAGCGAGAGCACTGTGGTTCTTAGCTGTGATATCCCCGTGGTTACAGCAATCTGGAAGAAGCCCGTTACCATCACCTTTGACGTTAAGGGCGGAAGCTATATTTTCGCAAAATCCACCCTGTCAGGCACAAACGTTACAAGAGGCGCAAATCAGCTTATTCTTTATAAGGATAAGGCATCCACAGGCACAAATATTTACGGCAGCGAGGCTATTATCGATTCCGAGGGCAAGGTTATTGCAACCTACGGCTACGGCAAGGGCAACAACCCCATTCCCGAGGGATGCTTTGCTCTCTCAGGAAACGGCAAAATGTCTGAATGGATATCAAGCAATATCTCTGTCGGCTGCTACGTTACTGTAAGCGGTAAAACTGTAAGCGTATACAAAAACAAAACCGCAATGCTTGCGGCAGGGGGCTCTGTTACTATCCCCGAGGGCTCTTGCCTCTGCGAGCTTCCCACTCCCACAAAATACGGCTACAATTTCGGTGGCTGGCAGGACAGCTCCGGCAACATCATTGCAACAGGCGCACCCTTCGACCAGAGCAAGACCATCACAGCCGTATGGACTGCAAAGAGCGTTACCGTTACCTTTGACGCTGACGGCGGCTGGCTTTCCCCTGTGGCAACCTACACCGCAAACGGCAAAAATATGTACCGCGGCACAGGCAAGCTCATCATCTACGATGAGGGCGCTTCCACAGGCACAAATATTTACGGCACTGAGGTCATCGTCAATGCAAAGGGTATCGTTACGGAGATAAGACCCTACGGATACTGTGATGCACCTATTCCCGATGGCGGCTTCGTTCTCTCAGGACATGACGGCGGCGCAGACTGGCTTAAGGCCAACGTGGCTGTTGGCGATACAGTCAAGCTCAGCGGACTGAATATCTCAGTTTACAAGGCAGGAAAGAGCTCCACTCTTGAAAAGAGCGCAGCCTTCGGCTCTCCCCTCGGCACACTTCCCACCCCCGAAAAGGAAGGCGCAACCTTCCTCGGATGGTACAGCACAGACGGAACAAGGGTAACACAGAACACTCTCCTCACCCTCTCCGATTCAAAATTGACCCTCATTGCAAAATGGGGATAAGAAAAAGGCTGTTGCAAGCAATTGCAACAGCCTTTTTTATTTGCTAATAAGTCTATTGTTATCAGCCGTTCAGCAACGAATATGCCGCTGTTCTCATAAAGGCTTCGCCGAATTTGTTTTCCATAATCTCGACGGTCTCCATCGCCTTCTTTTTCCACTTCGGGCGTTCAAAAACGTTTCCCACAATGGAAAGAGTTATATAAATCGTTGCCAGTCCGTCGTAATCGTTAAGGAGCGCCTCCTCCTTGATATGTGTTTCAAAGCAATCGATCATGTCGGCAAAGAAAGCCTTCGCTTCCTTTTTATCTATCTGATGCTTCGCCATGCCCACACAGTAGCAAAGGAAGGAGATGTTGGAATTGCCCGCAATTCCGGGAGCCAGCCTTCTGTATTTTTCAAACACCTCGATGCACTTTGTTCCGTACTTCACAGTATTCGGATAGTCGCCCTTATCAAAGCTTATGGCAGAATAGTTCAGATATGCTCCGAAGAACATGGGGATGGCTCTCGTATCGTCAATTGAATATGCTTTTTCCTCAAGAATAGCTATAGCCCTCTTCAAAAGCTCCATTCCGTGCTCAACGTTACCGAGAAGTATCTCAATGCTGCTGTATATGGAATATGCAGCCGAGCAATCGGCACTGGCAATATCAAAGCCCTCTGCAAGACATTTATCGGCATATGCAACTGCAGACTCTACATATCTTTTCGCCTCAGCAAGGTTCTCTCTCTCAAGCTCAATATTTGCAAGCAGCGTATAGCAGGTGCAAAGTAAAGTAAGATCGATATCTCTGCGGCAAATGTTTGAATATTCACGGTTCAGATCAACGGCAAAGCGAAGCTGCACTGCGCTCATGGCAAGCTTCTTTTGCATCAGGTATGCCTGACCGAGGAATACCGCAGAGCGGAAATAAGAATAATACAGCTTTACTCCCGTATGGTCGCTGTAATCCTTGATTTTTTCAAGAGCATCCTCAAGAACTCTCTCAAGCTTATCAAACTCTCCCGAGGCTCTGTAAACAGTTGAAAAGGAAAGTGCAATATCAACGTAAAGCGGTACGGTTTCATGTGTTCCGTGCTCCTGCTCCGCTGTATCAAGAACAGACAATGCCTCAAGATAGTATTGTGCAGCCTTTTCGTTTTCATAGTTCAGAAGATGAATTCCCGCAAGAGATGCAAGTCCCTGAGCATAATCAGTTTCAAAATTTATATTGCCCGTATGTCCGAAACGGTCATAAAGCTCTTTCTTGATCTGAGTTGATTTTGTGAAATAAGAAAGCGCTGTGTTAAGCTCGTTTGTGAGACGGTAGGTCTCTCCGATGAAGGAAAGACAGGTAGCATAGTCCTTCTGCACCCACGCAGAGCCAAGGGCAAAGCCCTCGTTATAAAGAGGCTCGAGAATCTCCAGCGCCTTTTTCGGGTATTCAATGGCCTTATCGGCCTTTCCCAGAGTCTTGTAGCAGGCTGAAGCATATAAATATCCCAGCGCCTTGTAGCGAAGGCGTGTGTTATCCAGCTGCTTGTCATTTGCGGTCAGCTCTGCGATCTGACTGCACAAAATGGTAAGACAATGATACTGATCGATCTGCCCGTATATATCGTTGGCAATAGAATACTTTCCTGCTATGCTGATGTAGCTTGAAAGCCATCTTTCAAGATTTTCAAAGATAGGCTCCTCCTTGAATTTCTCGCCGTATACCTCTGCAACCTTTTCCTGCCATTTCGCTGCACGCTTGAAGTTTCTTTTAACACCGTCGCCGCTCATATACATTGAAACAAGCTTTTCCTGTGCCTCAATGAGCCCCGCCTCTGCCGAGGATTTAATAAGGTTGTACGCCCTTTCATGGTCCACCTCAACGTCGATTCCCGAAAGATAGGCAAGTCCTATAAAGAAATTATGCTCGGGGGAAGAATCGTTTTCCTTTATTGCCATTTTCTGTATAGCAGAAAGAAGAGCATCGGAAAGGGCTGCGGAGTTTCTCGCATCGGTGCATTCGGGGATATCCTCATATTTCTCCTTGAGAAGAGCCTTGTCCGTAGACACAAGCTCTGCGGGAAGGATAGGCTTGTTTTCCTTTTTTGCCATGGGATATTCCGTTGTCATGATATAGTTTTCCTCGTTGACGAGGTTCGGAGTTACGGCAAGAACGAAAAGTCCGCTCTTTTCCAGCGCTTCTCTGATGGAATCGTTGAAGTTTTCACCGGGGGTGAGAAATTCATCGTACCAGATGGCAATATCACGGCAGAAATCGTTTCTGTGTATAAGGCGCATAAGCTCTTGAGCATATTTTCTGTCCTTTTTGCGGTAGCTCAAAAATACGTATGCATCAAATGCATTTCGTATCTTCTCCGCAAGCTCATCGCCGATAAGAACGCCCTCAAGGAATTTCGTCAGCTTTTCATCGTAGCTGATGGCAGTATCATCTCGGTTGAATTTATCAAGATACTGTAAGTCTCCGCATTTTTCGTTAAAAAGCTTGTCAAGACCCGATTCCTGCATAAGAGGAAGAACGGGGATGTGGTTTTCAACAGCGAAATGAAACTCCACGTCAAGAGCTCGGTTTTTCGTATTGAGAAGCTTCGTTGTTACAGGCATAACGAAAAGCTGCATACGGGAAAGATCTAAAAGATGCTCCTCCTCATCGTAGGACTCCTTTTCATCCCTGTACCAGACGGCACAATTCTGCCTTTTCAGAATATCCTCCGAAATGCTCTCAAAAAAGCAGCCGAAATCATCGGGATGGCAGCAAAAATAAACCTTTTCCTTTTTTGCGGGGTCTGTCATTCCCCTGGTCTTATACTTAAGCTGTGCCATATTTTTACCTTTCGTTCAATAAGTTTATAATTTATTATACCATGATTACCAAAAATCGTCAATAAATCAAACCGAAACACTCTTTGGGGTATTAACAGTTTACTGTCAAATTCGGGTTTATCGGGGAGATTAGATGTACCATTGTAGGGGTCGACGTCCTCGGCGACCCGCCCATCTGCACGCGAACCGAACTAA